>CAYUAL010000112.1:0-5080 GCA_964442815.1 uncultured Alphaproteobacteria bacterium
TCTAATGCTCTCCAATTTGCAAAAGAAAGTCCCTTGCCTACTTTGATTGCCTGCAAAACGAAAATAGGCTATGGCGCTCCAACAAAAGAAGGATCTCATAAGTCTCATGGAAGCCCTCTTGGCGCAGAAGAAATTGAAAAAGCTCGGCAACATCTTTCTTGGCCTTACCCTCCTTTTGAAATACCTGAAGACATCTTAAAAACATGGCGTTCTATTGGAAAAAAAGGAGCTCAAGAACGTTTAAGCTGGGAGAAACGTGTAGAAGAAACTCCGATAGCCAAATCTAAGGAATTTAAAAGACGCTTTAACAAAGACCTCCCTTCTGATTGGCAAAAAGCTATCCAGATCACTATAGAAGACTTCCTCAAAAATAAGCCTTCTTTAGCCACACGCCAGTGCTCCCAAAAAGTACTTGAAAATCTTGTTCCTGCTTTACCTGAATTAGTAGGTGGATCTGCTGACTTAAGCGAATCGACTAATACAAAAGTAGCTGCTTCTGTTCCTATCACACCGGATCATTTTAAAGGCAATTATATTTACTATGGAATTAGAGAACATGGAATGGCAGCCTGTATGAATGGGGTTTCTCTTCACGGAGGAATTATCCCCTATGGAAGTACATTTTTGGTTTTTAGTGATTACCTTCGACCTGCTCTTCGGTTATCCGCCCTTATGCAAGCGCATGTCATTTATGTGTTTACCCATGATTCCATAGGCCTTGGCGAAGATGGACCTACACACCAACCTATTGAACATTTAGCCTGCTTACGAGCCATCCCAGATTTATACGTCTTTCGTCCTTGTGATGGTATAGAAACGGCAGAGTGCTGGGCTGCTGCTATACAACTTCAAACCGCTCCTTCTGCAATCTGTCTCAGCCGTCAGTCCTTACCAACAGTAAGGATAGAAGAATCTTGGTCACCCAAAGAAAATAAATCCCTAAAAGGGGCTTATATTTTAAAAGAAACCTCTTTGTCAAAGCGTCTCGTTACTCTTCTAGCAACAGGGTCAGAAGTTTCTTTAGCTTTGAAAGCTCAATCTCTTCTAGAAGAGAAGTCTATAGGTACAACTGTAGTATCTGTTCCTTGTGGAAAGCTTTTTGATGCGCAAGATATCTCCTATAAAGAAAACGTCCTGAAGGAAGATTCTCTACGAATTTCCATTGAAGCAGGTATTCCCGCTGGTTGGAGTACCTATACTGGAAACGAAGCACACCATATTGGCCCTACTACCTTCGGTGCTTCAGGAAAAGGAGAGGAGGTCATGCGTCATTTCGGCCTTACCTCAGAAGCAATCGTAGAAAAAGTAATATCCCTCTTATCTCAAGAAAAAGAAAGGAACTCTCTATGACTATACGCGTTGCCATTAATGGATTTGGACGTATTGGACGTATGATTTTGCGAGCTTATTTTGAAGCCAAAATGCATAACTCGGATGCGTATAAAGATATTCAATTTGTTGGTTTGAATGACTTAGGCGCTCCTGAGATAAATGCACACCTTTTTAAATACGACTCTATCCAAGGTTCCTTTAGAGGTAATGTTGGTATTAAGGATGGGGCTCTTTGCATCAATGATCAAGCTATCCAAGTTTTTGCTAAGACAAACCCCGCTGAGCTTCCCTGGAAAGACTTAAATGTTGATATAGTTTTAGAATGCACCGGAAGATTTACAGACAGAATAAAAGCTGCTGCCCATTTAGAAGCAGGTGCAAAACGCGTTTTAATCTCTGCTCCAGCAGATGGGGCTGATCTTACTGTGGTCTATGGCGTCAACCATAATAAAATTACTTCTGAACAAAAAATACTTTCAAATGCTTCTTGCACCACAAATTGTTTGGCTCCTGTAGCAGCTGTTCTTCATAAAGGTTTAGGCATTGAACGCGGATACATGACAACAATTCACGCCTATACAGGGGATCAAAGTCTTGTAGATAGCCTCCATAAAGACCTTCGGAGAGCACGTGCCGCAGCTATTTCTATGATTCCTTCAACTACCGGCGCTGCGCGAGCCGTGGGACTTGTCCTTCCTGAGCTTAAAGGAAAACTGGATGGAACAGCCATCCGTGTTCCCATTCCAAATGTTTCCTTAGTAGATCTTACTTTTACAGCTTCCCGACCCACAACTGTTGAAGAAATCAACGAACTCGCAAAAAAAGGATCTGAAGATCCTCATTTAAAAGGTATTTTAGAGGTAACTTCAGTTCCTCTTGTCTCTCATGATTTTAATCATACAAGTGCCAGTGCTACCTTTGACCTTACACAAACTCAGGTTGTCGAAAATACGTTCTGTCGTGTTTTAGCTTGGTATGATAACGAATGGGGATTCTCAAACCGTATGTTAGATACCTCTCTTGTCATAGGGAAATACCTCTCCTAGCCGAATTTACTTGAAATCAAGGAGCCTTTTCCTTTACAACCCTATCTATCAGACATAGATAGGAAATGTAATGTATACTGCCTCCCAGATTCGTAACATTGCGATAATTGCGCACGTTGACCATGGTAAAACTACGCTTGTGGATGCTCTTTTGCGCCAAAGTGGTACTTTTAGAGAAAATCAAGTAATCCAAGAACGCCTTCTAGACTCCAATGATCTAGAAAAAGAAAGAGGGATTACGATTCTAGCAAAATGTACTTCCGTTTTTTATGAGGATCTTAAATATAATATCGTCGATACTCCTGGCCACGCTGACTTTGGAGGGGAAGTAGAGCGTGTTCTGTCTATGGTGGATGGCGTTGCTCTACTAGTTGACGCAGCAGAAGGCGTTCTACCACAAACAAAATTTGTCTTAGGCAAAGCTTTAGAGCTCGGATTACGTCCGATCGTTATTATTAATAAAATTGATCGCTCAGATGCTAGGGAAAAAGAAGTTTTAGAAGAAATTTTTGATCTGTTCGTAGCTTTGGGGGCCTCTGATTTACAGCTCGACTTTCCTCTTCTCTATGCTTCTGGTCGTAATGGATGGGCAGTACATGATCTAGATAAAGAAGAAAGAAAAGATCTTACCCCTTTCTTCGAACTTATAAAAAATCATGTGCCTGCACCTAACTGTGATGCAACAGCTCCTTTTTCTATGCTTGCCACTATTCTTAGTGGAGATCCTTACCTAGGGCGCGTTCTAACAGGAAAGATCTATTCTGGTCAGGCCCAAATAAATATGCCTGTAAAGGCCTTAGCTCAAGATGGGAAAGAAAGAGAGCAAGGGCGCCTTACAAAGCTTTTTTCTTTCCGAGGTATTGAACGGACTCCCATAGAATCTGCTGAGGCAGGAGACATCATCGCTATAGCAGGCCTTATGGAATCCTCTGTTTCTGATACTATTGGCGCTTTACAAATCACAGTCCCTATTCCTTCCAAACCCATTGATCCGCCCACCATGGCTATCACCTTGAGCGTAAATGACTCACCCTTTGCAGGAAAGGAAGGAACAAAAGTCACTTCTCGCCTTATTCGGGATCGCCTGTTAAAAGAGGCGGAAAGCAACATTGCCATCACCATAAAAGAATCAGCTGAGAAGGATGCTTTTGAAGTTGGTGGTCGTGGAGAACTACAATTAGGCGTTCTGTTAGAAACCATGCGTCGGGAAGGATTTGAACTTTCTGTATCCCGCCCTCGCGTTTTGTTTAAGAAAAGCGAGTCTGGGGAGCTTTTAGAGCCTTTCGAGGAAGTTCTCATCGACGTAGATGAATCCTTTAGTGGCGTTGTTGTTGAAAAACTAAGCCTTCGCAAAGGAGAAATGCGAGATATGCGTCCTTCTGGCGGCGGGAAAGTGCGTCTGACTTTCCTTATTCCTGCTCGAGGTCTTATTGGATACCAAAGCGAATTTCGCAATGATACACGTGGAACAGGGGTTTTAAGCCGTCTCTTTCATGGATATCTTCCCTATAAAGGAGATATTGAGGGTAGACGCACTGGGGCTCTTATTTCCAACGCAACGGGAGAAGCTGTAGCCTATGCTCTTTGGAATTTGGAAGAACGCGGTATTCTTTTTGTCTCTCCAGGAACGAAAGTTTACGAAGGCATGATTATTGGAGAGAATGCCCGAGATAATGATTTAGAAGTTAACCCTTTAAAATCAAAACAGCTTACAAACTTCCGAGCAGCCGGAAAAGATGAAGCTATTCGACTAACGCCTCCTCAAGAGATGACATTAGAAGAAGCCATGTCTTATATCCAAGATGATGAATTGGTTGAAGTTACGCCTAAAACAATTCGACTTCGCAAAAAGCTTCTAGATCCTAATGAGCGGAAACGTTCAGAGAAGAAAAAAGAAACTCTTTAAGATACTGCTTTCTTAATAGAAAAACTCCCTCTATCAAGGGAGTTTTTCTGCCTAAACCAATGCTTATCAGCTAAATATTAATTAGTTTCTATCTCACCCTAGAGCTAGCTCCTGCAAGGGCTCGGTGCTGACTAATGATATCAAAATTGATCTCCAGTCTCATTTTAATTTCTCTGGTCTCCGCATCTAATCTTACTACATAATCACTATTCTCTCTACGAGTTACATCACTTATTTCTGGCTTACCACGAGGATAATCCAATGTAGACTCACCACGACTTAAATCAACTGCTCTGTTAGCTAGCTCAGAGAAGAAATGAGCTCTCTGCTTACTCCTTAAATAATGTCCTAATTCACCCATAAATCCAACATCTAGCATTAACCTATTTGCATGTGGTTGAGTTACCTCTTGCATATTAACCCAAGCATTCATCTGCTGTATCGCCCAAGCATTATACCTTTCTTGAGATGCTGGCTCAAATTTATCCCCATGCATTCTGATACTTGGTTGGCTGCGCAGACCATCATCTAAAACTTTAGCTACTTGCCTCTGAACATACTCATTTTGCTCTTCTTCTAAAAGTCCTGCGTGTACACGGTTAAAAACAAAGCTAGCAAAACTTATACATATTGCTAATGCCAAAGAAAAACTTCCTAGTAAAAAATATCCTCTTAATTTACGCATATTAAAACCTACCGAAAAGAATCCAAAAAGCACCCAAAACAGCGAGAGCTACGAAAATAGCGTAAATAGTCATGATGCCTCAATAGTTTTTCTGATAACAACCATCGCCCA
>CAYUAL010000113.1:0-5044 GCA_964442815.1 uncultured Alphaproteobacteria bacterium
GATTCTTTTAAAAGCACCGCCTTCTATAAGTTTTACGCAGAAAGTATTTTCTGCATTGGAACGCGTAGAAGCTTTTTATGCCCGCATTCTTAAAATCTTTTTTATGTACAAAAAATATACGGCTCTTTTCGTTCTTTTATCGGTAGGTTGTACATTCCTTTTATTTCAAACTCTTCCTAGAGAAGAAGCTCCTCCCGAAGATAGAAGCCTTATGGGAGCTTATATTCCCCCTATCCCTGGAAAAAATTTAGATGAGACGGAACAGTTTGCTCTCAATATAGAACAAGAGTTAAAGTCTCTTCCCGAAGCAAAAACTTATTTAACTTTTATGGGAAATTGGGGGGCTTCCGTTATTTTGCCTCTTAAGCCACATAAAGAGCGGAACAGATCGGCACGTGAGATTGTTTTTGATATTACCCCTAAAATGAGCTCTTACCCTTCTATAGATGTTTGGCCTTGGAGTTCTGACTCTGGATTACCAGGTATAAGTGATACAGGTAATGCTTCCGCATTAACGTTAGCTGTTTCTACTTTAGAAAATTACCGTTCTCTCTTAAACACGGTCGAAAAAATACGAGAAGAGATTGATCACAGACATCTTTTTAGAGATATCCATCATAATTTGAAGTTAGATACCCAAGGATACAAAATTACTCTAAATGGATTAGTGCTTTCTCGCCTAGGTCTTTCCTCTTTAGATGTGGCTAAAACCATAGAAGTCTTTTTTAGCGGGAATACCTCCTTAACTTTCCAAAAAGATAGCCTATTTTACCCCATAACCATCAAAGGAGAGGATAAACCTTGGACCCTGGATGAGCTATATATTATTAAAGAACCAAAAGGAGAAGATGGAGAAAAATCTGCTAAAATTTCTCTGGGAACCATTGCTACCCTCTCTCCCAATTCCTCTCCTAAAGAGCTATTCCATTTTAACCAAATGCGCAGTGTTTTCCTAACTGCCGAATTAGAAAAGGGCCAATCTTACTCTACTGGAATGGAAACGTTCCTCCATGCGGTAAAAGAAAATCTCCCTTCAAGCTATAAAATAGAATGGTCAGGATCTACCCGCCAATACCTAGAATCCTCTTCCACCATGTTTATACTTTTAGGACTTGCTCTTGTCTTTATATTTGCGATTCTAGCTATTCAGTTTGAGAGCCTTGTCGATCCTCTCATTATTATGATTAGCGTTCCATTAGCCTGTTTTGGAGCTTTGGTTACTATTTATTGCTTCCAACAGACTATTAATATTTATACCCAGATCGGTCTTATTACATTAATAGGCCTTATTACCAAGCATGGGATTTTAATTGTAGAGTTTGCTAACCAGCTTCGAAAAGAAAATCGCTCTTTAGAAGAAGCTATTCAACAAGCTGCAAAACTACGTTTACGTCCCATCCTTATGACCACAGCAGCTATGATCTTAGGAGCGCTGCCTTTAATTCTAACACGCGGGGCTGGCCAAGAAGCACGCTATGCCATCGGTATAGTTATTATAGGTGGTCTGACTTTCGGTACTTTATTTACGCTCTTTATTCTGCCCCAGATTTATTATTTGGTTAAATTAAGAAAATAAAAAAAGCTGCTTGAAATTTTATTAAGTTTAGTCAATATAGCATATTGAGCATGTATATTTTACATATGAGAAGGAAATTAAATTATGAAATTTAAAAATAAATTTATTAGTTCAGCCTTTATCTTTGGAGCTCTTTTAAGTACTCTTGCACAATCTAAAGCTGTAAATATTTATAGTATTGACGCTGCAGAGGATAGACAGCAATACGTCTCAGCTGACCATCCCAATATAACACGTATTTACATAAGTAGGGATACTACAGAGGAGAGTATTATTGGAGAATTACAAACTGCATCCCGTGTAATACAAGCAAATGAAGGAACTATCACCCATATAAGCGTTGCAGCTCACAGAACTTACACTGAATTAATTCCTTTTTTTAGAAATGTAAGTAGAGTCAGAGGAGTTACGACTTTCTCTGTGGAGCTGTCAGATTTATATAATTCATCTTTCGGGGAGCAAGTAGGCCCTACGCAACCCATTTGGGAAGCCTTTATAGAGGCTTTAACTAACCTTAAGGAGCTTAAACACTTAACAATTACCTGGGAAACAAAGGACTTCCCCAATGATATGGCTTATAAATTAGCAGAAGCCCTGAGAGGAAAGAGCCTAGAATCTTTCACCTCCAGAGGTCTAGTAAACATTAATGATCTTTTTCTGGACCTTACTCCTACTCTTTCTAGGATGCCCACCCTAAGAGAAATAGATTTTATTCAAGCACACGATATTAATGATGAAGGTGCGGCTACTCTCGCAGGAATTTTGGCACGTTTACCCAAACTAGAAAAGTTTTTTTTAGCTCATAACCGTATTAGTGATAAGGGTTTAGACTCTATTGCAGGTGCTCTCCAAGACAAACCCTTCTTAAGAGCAGTAAGCGTGGCCTGTACAGATATTACACCTGCAGCTACCCAAAGTCTTTTAAAAATTGCTTTAAGAAACCCTAGCATGCGTGTATTAAATACACGGGGCACCAAGCATACTGGCATAAGGGAAGACATGGATGCAGAATGGGTATCAGGAGTTGATGAATTTGTTAGAACCATGGAAGAACATGGATATGTAGTAGACTGTAAATGGCGTGTAGGTGCATTTTTCTTCGCACCAAAAGCAGAAGCTACTGGTGATTGGGTAAGCAAACTAAGTCAAAAACACCTTATGCGAGATTAAGAAATTTAAATAAAAGAAAAATACCTTTATAGAAAAAACCGCGCCCATTTATTGAGCGCGGTTTTTATTTGAAACTCTAAGAGAGCTTAAGCTACTTTGCTTTCACCCTTCTTGTGAGAGGCAAGCTGTTTCTCTGCTTCTTCTTGAGACTGTGCAATGACAACTTCTACAGGGATAAACAATTCTGGATGTAATTGAAGTTCCACGGTTGATACACCAATTTCTTTAATAGGCGCTTTGAGGTGTATTTGTGAACGCCCAATGGTAATACCTTTTTGAAGAAGGGACTCCGCAATATCGCGACTTGTCACTGACCCATACAGATGACCACTTTCACCAGCCTGACGAATAAGGGTTAATACTGTCCCTTCCATCCGCTTGGCCACTTCCTCAGCCTCAGATTTCTTCTTAAGGTTCGTCGCTTCCAACTCTGCTCTTTTCTTCTCAAAGAGAGCAAGATTATCCTTAGTAGCTCTAAGCGCTTTCTTCTTTGGGAGAAGGTAGTTACGAGCATATCCTGCAGCAACTTTTACGATTGATCCCATTTGTCCTAAATGCGCTACGCGTTCTAAAAGAACAACTTCCATTTGTAAAAACTCCTTTCTTACCTAGTCTTTCTTAGTGGGGACTGTGGTTTTAAATCTTTTCTCTTTAAGCCCAAGCAGACTATCAAAAATACCAAGACCAGCCACTATCAATAAAATCCAGGGGAACAATACCATAGAAACATAAAAAATACCCAGTAAAATTTTTCGAGAACCAAAACTTCCTTGATTTTGATGGCCCCAAAAGAGCTGCAAACATGCAATTCCCTCTATAACATAGGCACACAAAATAAGACCGAGGCTATTTTGTGCCAGAAATCCTACATCTCCTCCTAGTAAACTTAAAACCCCACATCCTATTAAGAGCCAAATAAAAGCCCCTGGAATGGTTATGCTCTCAAATACAAAGGGAGGACGACGCAAAGGAGCTCCCCATTTAGCAAGGAATCGTAACGCTAAATGAATATTAAAAAAAACTACAAAAAACCAAGATATCCCCGTAATGGCAGGAAAAAAACGAGAGATAATACCGACAATGCGCTGATCTGGCATTTTATCCAAAGGTAACTCGTGGAAAAAAGCACTAAAAAACTGGAAAAAAACTTGCTCTAAAGAAGCTATTCCTTCTTTTTGCCCTGACACATACCAGCTTAAGCAAAAGATCAAAAGCCCTACAAGAAGAAAGCAAACTAACGAAACTATCAGCCTTCCTTCCGGATAAAAAAACGGTTTTCCTTCAGATACTCGATATCGCATAGATTGCACATAGGCAAAAAAAGCTGGCAAAATTGTCAAAAGGGATGTTAAAGACATCTCCTCACTAAGCAAGAAAATAAGAGGAAGTCCTAAGAAAACAGCACTTGAAACACCAAATCCTTTATACCCATACAAAAAGCCACTCATAAATAGAGGCAAAAAAGTAAAATTCGATAAAAGAATACCTAAAAGAGGAACCACAAAAATACCCCAATTAAATAAGGCGCCAAGAGCCCCGGCTATAAGCGCCCCTTGGATCCAGTTTTTTTCTGAGAATAAAGCTTCTTTTAGTGATGTTGAATGGCCTACCATGGGAACCTACGTACCTTTTTTCTTTTGTATCCTTACCAAAAGTCATCCTCAGGCTGGCACCCAAGGATTATTTTTAAGAAAGCTCTTACGAGCTTACATATTTATTCTGGATCACCACGCCTACTCCCGCTCCGCTTTCGTAGGCTCGTGATGACACGTTCCTGTCATTGCGAGGGCCTCTAGGCCCGTGGCAATCCAGTAAAATACTTGCTACGAAGTAGCTCTATTTTTCCTGCACTCTCTCAAACAAAGCTTTTAAAACCTCTTCCACACCCTCTCTCGTAACGCCCGAAAGGACAAAAAGAGGATTTTTAGTAACCTTCTTCAACGCCTTTACTTTATCTTTAATCTCTTCTCCCGTTAAAGCATCTACCTTATTAAGCCCAATAATTTCCGGCTTTTCATCCAGAATTGTATTATACAGCTTTAGTTCTTGCCGAATTGTTTTGTAAGCTTTTACCACATCTTCTTGGGTTCCATCAATAAGATGCAAAAGGACTTTACAGCGTTCCACGTGCCCTAAAAACCGATGCCCTAATCCAGAACCTTCATGAGCTCCCTCAATCAACCCAGGAATATCCGCAATAACAAACTCCGTCTCATATAAGGATACAACGCCTAAATTGGGAGAAAGCGTCGTAAAAGGATAATCCGCAATTTTTGGCTTCGCAGCGCTGACAACAGA
>CAYUAL010000114.1:0-5042 GCA_964442815.1 uncultured Alphaproteobacteria bacterium
GTCGAAACCGGAACACGGCTCCCCTTAAAAAAACGACCTAGATAGGCTCGGAAAGGCAATAAGAAGGTAAAAAACAAGTCTGATCCTTAACTTAGAGTAAAAATCTATTTATCCTTAGAGCGGAGAGTAGGGAACGCTATGACATCTCGAATGGAGGGGGAATTTGTTAAAAGCATCACCAATCGATCAATCCCAATGCCAAGACCACCTGTCGGGGGCATTCCATATTCTAGAGCCATCAAGAAATCTTGATCCATATGGTGTGCTTCATCATTTCCTCCTTCTCGTGCATCTACTTGTTTTAAGAAGCGTGCTTTTTGCTCAACGGGGTCGTTTAGCTCCGAGAATGCATTCGCAATTTCCCAAGTATTAATAAAAGTTTCAAAGCGCTCGACGAGACGAGAATCTTGGCGATGGTTCTTCGCAAGAGGAGAAATTTCTACTGGAAAATCTGTCACATGGGTTGGTTGTATTAGAGTAGACTCTACTTTTTCTGCAAATATGGCTTCAATGCACTCTCCCCAATTTGCACTAGGTTTTACAGAAACGCCTAAATTTTTTGCTGCTTCTTGTGCTTTTGCAGCAGAATCAATCATGAGAAAATCTATACCCGTTTGCTCTTTTACGAGGTCTGTCATACGCGCTTCTCTCCAAGGGGGGGTAAAGTCTAAAACTTTGTCTCCAAAAGGAATGAGGAGCGTTCCAAAAAGCTTTTGAAGCACATGAGATACAAGGTTTTCTGTCAAACGCATCATATCTTTATAGTCAGCAAAAGCCTGATAAAGCTCCATCATAGTAAATTCGGGGTTATGGCGGGTAGAAATCCCTTCATTTCTGAAGTTACGATTAATTTCGAAAACTTTATCAGAAAGCCCTCCGACAATAAGACGCTTGAGATAAAGCTCAGGGGCAATACGCAAATAAAGATCCATATCTAGCGTATTATGGTGCGTTATGAAAGGCCGAGCAGCAGCCCCCCCTGGAATGGGGTGTAGCATAGGTGTTTCTACTTCTAAGAACCCATGCTCAGTTAGATATTTACGAATTTCTTGGATAATGAGTGCGCGTTTGCGCAACACCGTACGTGTATCTTCGTTTGTGATAAGATCTACATAGCGATGACGATAGCGTAGCTCTTGATCTTGAAGACCGTGGTATTTTTCTGGAAGAGGGCGTAAAGACTTAGAAAGAAGAGTCCATTCCATGGCGTTAATGGTAAGCTCTCCTCGGGGAGTCCGTCTTACAATGCCTTTGACACCTAATATATCTCCAATATCTAAAAATTTTAAATTTTCGAAATCTTCGGGATTCAAGATATCTTTATGACAAAAGACTTGAATTTTGCCTGAAGTATCATGGAGATCAATAAACATACCACTATTGCGAATAGAACGAATACGACCAGCTAAGCAAACAACATCTTGGGTTTCTGTACCTGCAGGAAGGTCTTTATATAGCTCGTGGAGATGTGCTGCAGTTGTTGTTTTTTGAACGGTATGAGGATAAGGACCTGTCCCTTGCTCACGAAGAGCTTGCGCTTTTTGAAGGCGTGTTTGATATATTTCTTGCTCTAATCCAGATTCGGGTGAGGTCGTAGCTTTGTCTTGGGACATGAGAATACCTTTATAAAAAAAAGACTTTTTATATAAAAAGGCCTTTCTTCACTTTGTCAAGCAAATGCAGAAAAATAAATGATTAGATCCTAGGCAAGCTTAGATCTTAAAGCCAGTGTATTCTCATTTAGAGTATTAAGAGCAGTAAAGATGCTACTATTATTCACATACGTTCTTAGGCGCACAAGTGTTTCCAACACAGCCACCACCAGCATCATCATCAGTTGGCAGTTGGAATCTATTAGACATTGATGTATGGCTTACCTACACTCAAAAAAACTCATTCTGCTCTCAGCGGGTATATTAAACAGAATAAAGACACTTGTACTTAAAGATAACAAGAGAAGTTTTCGAGACATAATATTACTTCCCTGCAGATTACGATTATTTATATTTCTTATAAGATAAAAATCACACCTTTTGTAGACATATGCAAAGATTGTTTGAGCTTGAGTAAGCTATAGCCATGGGTTGTTCTGCATTTTATCGGCATAATGTAAGCGTTAATTAATGCAGGTAAAGTGCAGTTATTATGCCGATAAAATTTACATCAATAGATTTAATTTTAATGAGAGAGCATCTTAAAAGAAAGATTAGGGGTAAATTTAAGATGGATTTTCTGACCTAAAAGATAACGTAGACGAGGAGTAGCTTCCTGAAGTTCTTCTAAAACTTCTTCCGAAGCAATGGATGCAGAATTTAAGGTAAAAAAGCTTATGTATACTTTTGCATGCTTTAAGTCCGGGCTAACATCGACTTCTTCTATCGTTAAATAGCAAGATTCCGAAAAAGAGAAAGGAACTTCTTCCCGTATAAAAAGTTCAGATAAGATTTTACGAATTTCTTCAGCTACTCTTAAAAGGCGGATATTGGCTTTTTTAGGGGCAGCTTCAAAAAATCCTTTAGGAAGGGAACCTAATACATCCGGAGAAATATCTTTTTTAGAGGTCATGGGAGTGGTTCTTTCTTTTTTTGTCTTGTTATTAATGCATTGTGCGTATCTATTAAAAAAACTTCTGGCTTCCAGTTGGTGGGGAGAGAAGGCAATTTACCTAGTATGGTAAAGTTCTTTACTTTCATAAGAGAAGGAGAATCTAAACTTGGCAATAAAGTTTCAATATCTTTAGCTGTTGCATTAAAAAGAGTAAGTTGCTTAGAAGGAATATCCCAAGAATAACTAAGAGAAGAAAGAATAGCCGGAGGAATAAAACTTAAATCAGGGGCATGTACAGAAATATTTATAGAAGGAAAAAAGAGAGAAGGTATCTTGGATGCTAACCCATAAAAATACCTAAGCTCAACGTCTTTAACAGCTTCTAGGGTTATTAAATTGTGTTGAGAGTTTTCTAAATTAATTTGAAAAGTTCCACTTTTCTCAAGAAAAGGCTCAAGATCATAAGCTGCTTTTCTTATATTAGCTTGATCTTGAAAAGATAGAGAATCAAAGTGTTTTAAAGCTTTTCTGTGAATGCGTTGTTTGGCAACGATAGAAGAAGCCAATAAAGTTTGTACACCCAATGCAAGGACAGGGGTATAGCTCCATAAAAAAGAAGCACTTATAAGGATAATGGCAGGTAGCCGTATTCTCATGCTGTACTCCTTAAAGGTAGAAAAGGACATTATAAGGATCGGGCTACTTCCTCGATCTCAAAGCACTCGATGCGGTCCCCTACGCGAATATCTTGGTAATTTTCAAAAGCCATACCGCATTCGAACCCTTCTCGTACTTCTCGCACTTCTTCTTTGAAGCGACGCAAGGTCTTAAGAGTTCCTTCATGGATAACGACGTTGTCACGAAGGAGACGGACTTTAGCGCCTCTCTTGACGATGCCTTCCGTAATCATACAGCCGGCAATGCTACCTACCTTAGTAATATTGAAGACTTCACGGATTTCGGCATATCCCAAGAAGTGTTCCTTAAGATCAGGAGACAGAAGACCTCCCAAAGCTTTTTTCACATCATCTAAGATATCATAAATAACGGAATAATATCGTATTTCAAGGTGATCGCGCCCAGCCATATCTCGAGCTTGGGGATTAGCACGTACATTAAATCCAATGATAAAAGCGTTGGATGCTTTCGCAAGGGTTATATCAGATTCGTGTATAGCTCCTACACCCGTGTGAACAATCTTTACAGCAACTTCATTAGTAGAAAGCTTCTCTAAGCTTGTTTTGATAGCCTCTAAAGAACCCTGAACGTCTGCTTTCAAGAGAATAGGAAGCTCTTTTAAAGTTCCCTCTTTTATTTTATCAAAGATTTGATCAAGAGGGGTACGCAAAGAATGAAGATGTTTCTTCTCTTTTTCTTTTTGTTGGCGATAGTCAATTATGGCGCGGGCTCGTTCCTCATCTTCTACAACATGGAACTTATCTCCGGCATGAGGAACGGTATCAAATCCTATAACCTCAACAGGTACGGCGGGAATAGCATTCTCTATTTTACGTCCGTGATCATCTACCATATTACGAACACGCCCCCAGTGTATCCCAGCTACAAAAATATCTCCGTGATGTAAGGTTCCGCGATTAATAAGGACGGTGGCCACTGGGCCTTTTCCTTTTTCTAGTCTTGCTTCAATGACAATACCTTGTGCTTTTGTATCGGGATTAGCTTTGAGATCCAGAATTTCTGCTTGGAGAAGGATAGCTTCTTCTAGCTTATCTAGATTCAATTTTTTAGTAGCAGACACTTCTATGGTAAGGACTTCCCCTCCCATTTCCTCAGGAACAATGCCATGTTGCAGAAGTTCATTGCGGACACGGCTAGGGTTAGCATCAGGTTTATCACATTTGTTAATAGCCACAACAATAGGGACCTGAGCCGCTTGGGCGTGGTGCAAAGCTTCAACGGTTTGCTCTTTTATGCCATCATCGGCAGCAACGACTAAGACAACGATGTCTGTTACATGTGCTCCACGAGCGCGCATTTCTGTAAAGGCAGCGTGGCCTGGGGTATCAATAAAGGTAATTTTTTTGCCAGAGGCTAAAGTGACTTGATACGCCCCAATATGTTGGGTGATTCCTCCAGCTTCTCCAGAAACAACATCTGTGGAACGTAAAGCATCCAGAAGAGAGGTCTTTCCATGGTCTACGTGCCCCATAATTGTAACAACAGGAGGACGATGTTCCTGGGGTTCATCGGAAGAAATTTCCGCTTCTAGGCCAAGTTCAACGTCAGAATCAGAAACACGTTTAACTGTATGTCCAAATTCCGTAACGATAAGCTCTGCCGTATCGGCATCAATAGCATCATTAATAGAGACCATCATGCCAGCTTTCATAAGCGCTTTTACAACTTCTGCCCCACGAACAGCCATGCGGTTAGCTAAATCCTGAACAGTAATAGATTCAGGAAGAACTATTTCTCGAATGACTTTTTGCTGCTCTTTCTTTTCTATCATTCTAG
The DNA here is from genome assembly GCA_964442815.1 of uncultured Alphaproteobacteria bacterium. GTDB lineage: Bacteria > Pseudomonadota > Alphaproteobacteria > 16-39-46 > 16-39-46 > CAYUAL01. Next base: position 5,023 of record CAYUAL010000114.1, read on the forward strand.
AAGAGTGAGTTTTAGAGCGT
>CAYUAL010000115.1:0-4999 GCA_964442815.1 uncultured Alphaproteobacteria bacterium
AAATGAAGGAGAAGAGATTTTACGTGGCACACTTGAGAAGTATTTTATCTTTAGGTCATGCTGGCTTTACAGCAACTTTAGAAGGAACTTTCTAACGTTTCTTTTAAAAGCAAATGAGGAAGGAAGAGATTTAACAATAGTAAATGACCAAATAGGTTGCCCCACACCTGTGAGTTTGGTTGAGCAGGTTGTAGAGATTTTTTTATCCAAATTAGAAGATGGGCAGAGCAATTTATTTGGAACGTATAATGTTTGTACTTCTGGATCTGCTAGTTGGTATGAATTTGCAATGGCAATAAAGGAGCTCTTTAATCTACAAATAAAAATTATACCCATCTCAACGAAAGAGTTTAATGAGAAGAATAATATTAAAGTTCAAAGGCCTTTATATAGCGTCTTAAGCAATCAGAAAGTCTCTAAAATGCTTAATTTATCTCTGCCTCATTGGAAAGAGGCATTAACGCATGCAAAATTAAAAAAGTCTTAAATTTTTTAACAGTTTTATTTGCTAAAAAGAGGGCGTTTTTCCTTCTTGAGCTAAAACTTCAACTCCCTCTGCAAGAGAGATAGTCTCTTGTTGTTCCTGTCCTAAGCGACGTAGAACCAATGTTTGAGATTCAGCTTCTTTTTTCCCTAAGATAAGGAGGATAGGTGTCTTTTGAAGACTATGCTCTCGAATTTTGTAAGAGATCTTTTCATTGCGGTAATCTTCTTCAATACGCAATCCTTGTTTCTTGAGAAGCTCTGCTACTTTATGGCCATAAGGTTCGCTGTCTGAAGTGATTGTGAGAATGCTGACCTGAATAGGGGCAAGCCATAGAGGTAGACGACCAGCATAATGCTCAATTAATACACCAATAAAACGTTCCAGAGATCCTAGGATAGCTCGGTGTAACATAACAGGTGTATGCCTTTGACCATCCTCTCCTATATATGTGGCGCCCAGCCGTTCCGGCATTGTAAAATCGACTTGGAATGTACCCAGCTGCCAATCTCTTCCAATGGCATCTTTTAAAACAAATTCGAGTTTTGGGCCATAAAAAGCACCTTCTCCAGGATTATGAATAAGATGAAGCCCAGCTTCTTCAGAAGCTTGGCGCAACGCAGTCTCTGCTTTATCCCAAACCTCATCAGATCCCACGCGTTTTTGAGGTCTATCTGAGAACTTTACACGAACGTCGGTAAAGCCAAAATCTTTATAAACGGATAAAAGCAGTTTACAAAAAGCTTTCGTCTCAGCAGCAATTTGCTCTGGTGTGCAAAAAATATGAGCATCGTCTTGCGTAAACTCGCGAACACGCATAATCCCGAGAAGAGATCCAGACGGCTCATTACGATGGCAACATCCAAATTCTGCTAAGCGTAAAGGAAGATCACGATAACTCTTGATACCTTGGTTGAAGATTTGAATATGACATGGGCAGTTCATGGGTTTTAAAGCGAGAATTTTATCTTCGACTTCTGTCGTAAACATATCTTCGCCAAACTTATCCCAATGCCCTGAGGCTTCCCATAAAGAACGATCTACTATTTCTGGTGTATGAACTTCTTGATATCCTTCTGAAGAAATCCGGTTGCGTATATAGTTCTGGATTGTTGTATAAAGCGTCCATCCTTTAGGGTGCCAGAAAACACATCCGCGGGCTTCCTCTTGGAGATGAAAGAGGTTCATCTCACGGCCCAAGCGGCGATGATCTCTTTTTTCAGCTTCTTCCAGTTGGTAGAGGTAGTCTTTAAGCTCTTTTTCTGTGTTCCAAGCCGTTGCATACATGCGTTGTAGCATAGGATTCTTAGAATCACCGCGCCAATAAGCGCCGGCTAATTTCATTATTTTAAAATGCTTACCTATTTTACCTGTGGAAGGAAGATGCGGGCCACGGCATAGATCAACAAAGTCTCCTTGGCGATAAACCGTGATGGTATCTCCCGCTGGAATACTCTCTATAAGCTCAACTTTAAAATGCTCTCCTTGGCTTTTAAAGAATTGAATAGCTTGATCGCGGTTCCACACTTCTCGTTGGAAAGGAATGTTTCGATCAATCAGCTGCTGCATCCGTTCTTCAATTTTTTTAAAATCTTCAGAAGAGAAGTGTTCTGGGCGATAAAAATCATAGTACAAACCATTTTCAATGGCTGGACCAATCGTAATCTGTGTCTCTGGATATAATTCTTTTACAGCTTGTGCTAAAATGTGAGCCGTATCATGTCGTAGGATTTCTATCCCATCTGGGCTTTGGCGTGTGATCACTTCCACAACCGAATTTTTCTCAATAGGGCGTGTTAAGTCCCATAGCTCCCCATTAACTCGAACAGCCACGGCATCTTCTGCGAGTTTTTTTCCTATGGAGGTAGCAATAGTTAAGCCGGTTACACCACCAGATTGGGCTGGATCATAGGAACGTTTTGAACCATCAGGTAGCGTAATTTCAATCATAATTGTCTCCTTTAAAAGTGCATAAAAGCAAAGGAGATCTTATAAAGAACGCAAAGAAGGTCAAGAGGTTAAGTTAGGGTTTATGAAATAATAACTTTATACCTAAGAGCAAAAGGAGGCCTCCTGTTATGCGCTCGACAATATACCCAATGGAACTAAAGTATTCTCTTGTGCGCTTCCCAGATAAGAAAAAGGCAACACAGCTAAACCAAATAAGAGTTGAGGTAAAAATAATTACCGCATAAAGAAGCATGATGATAAGAGGCGTTCCTGGAGAAATAACAACAGAAAAGAGACTGATGAAGAACAACATAGCCTTGGGGTTTAGCGCATTGGTCAAAAATCCTGATCGAATCGCTGCAAAAGCAGAGATATCTTTTTTAATATTTAAAGTTCCAAAATCAATAGTCTGTTCTTTTGCTCTTACGCCTTTATAGCCAATATAGAGAAGGTATCCAGCTCCTAAGTATTTAAAAACACTAAATATCCAAGGGGTTTCTGCAATGAGGATGCCTGCTCCAAGTAAAGTATAAGCCACATGAACAAGAATGCCTAAAGCAATACCCAAAGCTGTAAAAAGTGCTGTTTTACGAGAATAAATAAGACTATTTCTGACAATAATGGCGAAATCAGGACCAGGGCTTACAAGCGCTAATAAGATAAATCCCGTAATACTGGCTATTTGTTCAGCATATTCAAAGAAGAGAGAGAGCATAGGTTTTTCCTTTAATCAGAAAGAGTGAGTTTTTTAAAAGTGGACCAAACTTCTTGAGCAGAAAGGTTGGACAGAGAAGCACAAGAGAGATAAGCGACATTTCTTCCCCAAGGACCACATAATCTAGGGTCAGAGTTACTCGAGAATAAAGTTAAAGAAGGGCAGCCTTGGATCGCAAAAAGGTGCATGGGGCCTGTGTCGTTCCCTATGGCTGCTAGAGCTTTGGTGGCAAGATAAGCAAGGTCTGAGAAAGATGTCTTCCCTATAAGATCGATATAAAAAGGAGATTCAGAGGAAGAATGAGATAACTCAGAAGAAAGCGTTTTTTCATCTTTTCCACCGATAATTATAGTGGATATTGAGTCTTTATGGAATTTTTGAATAAGTTCTTGCCAGTTTGGTAAGGGCCATCGTTTTAGAGGCCGGGAAGGGGCGCCTCCTGGAACTAGAAGAACAAAAGGAGAGGCAATAGAATCCAAAAATTTTATTTTCTCAGGATCTTTTTTTGTGCTCTGAACTAAAAAAGAAAGATCAGGAGAGGGAACGTGAGAAATACCACACTCTTGAAGTTGAGATCGCTGCCTATCAAGCGTATGGCGATAATCTCGTAAAGGATCTGTATGAGGATGGCTTATCCTTTTTGCGATCCCTGAAAAATTACCTTTCCAGCCTAAGAGAGAAAGATACGTGTAATAAGAGCTTGTATGGGAGGATGTCTGAAGATCATAAATCCAAGAAAAATTATATCGACGTAAAAGAAGCATAAGAGAAAGAAGCCTTGGCAAATGCCATCTTTTAGGTCGTGTGATAACAAGAATCTCATCGAAAAAACCACTTTTTTCAGCGAGATCTTTAAAAGGAGCAGTTGTAAGGAGAACTATATAGTTTTTCTTATGATGTTTCCGTAAAGCAGCAAAAGGCCCAAAAGCCTGTAGAAAATCTCCTAAGGCACCTAGTTTGATGATAAGGATTTTGTTTTTAGAGGAAGCACTCATGAGGAAGCTTTTATGAGAAGAGAAGGATCTGGAGAGATAGAATATAACAGCTCTTTATATACAGACAACGTTTTTTGACACATTGCTTCTTTTGAAAAAGAGTCATAGATATGCCTTTTTGCTTGCCGTCCTAAAAGATGCTGTTCCTCAGAGGAAAGAGTAAGAAAATCCTTAAGAGTTTGAGCAAGAGCAGGCGCTTCTTTATTTGGAAAGAGAAATCCTGTCTTATGTGGGATAACAATTTCTAAGGCTCCTCCATGGGCACTGACAATCACAGGTTTTTCCATGGCACCAGCTTCTGCTATAATACGGCCAAAGGCTTCTGCATCAGTGGAAGCAGAAACAACGCAGTCTGCAAGGCTTAATAGAAAAGGCATGGATGTTGGTTCTGTCCATATAGTTACACATTCACTTAAATTGTATTTTTTTATAGTTTGATGCAATTCTTCTACGTATTGGTTGCGTCCTTGTGGATTACCTGCGATAAGTGCGTAAAAACTATTAGAAGGAAGATAAGAAAGCGCTTTAAGGAATAATTCCTGACCTTTCCATCGAGTAAGTCTTCCTGGCAAAAGGAAAAGAGGCCGATTAAAATCTGAAAAACCGAGGCGCTTTTTAAAAATTTTTTTCTCTTCTTCTGAGAAAAAAAAAGGATCAAAGACAGAAAAATCAACACTTCTATGAATTACACGTAATATAGATGGTGATATACGGTGAATAGAAAGGGTATGTCTAGCCGTATAGAAGGAGTTTGCAATAACCAAGTCTCCTCGCGCCATAATAGAGTTATAAAAGCGTTTTAAAGCTCCTTTTCCATTGTAAATACCATGATAAGTTGTAAGAAAAGGGATAGAA
>CAYUAL010000116.1:0-4902 GCA_964442815.1 uncultured Alphaproteobacteria bacterium
ACGGCAGCAATGTCACTGCGCGGCTCAGATTCCATGAGTGGGTAAAGTGCCCGTACGGCTTGCCGCCATTTGGGTGAATAACATTCTCGACGAATTTTGGCTTGAATTGAGAGTGGCACATTAATTTCATGAATTTGCCTTATTACTTTACCAAACGTATACCACTGATCTTTTGTTAGATCACAGCTAAACCCATCTTGACCGCTGATAAAAGGGAATACCATTAGGGTAAAGTTGCCAATATACTGGGTTGTTTGACCACGGACTGTTTTGATAAGAGGGATAACTTGTTGAATTCCAGCATTATACAACAGATCGCTTATAGTACTGCTGGTATCATGGGAACATCCGCGTTTCAGCTTTACGAAATAAGATGATTGGTTATGCGCCTGAGCCTTATATACTGACGCATCTATATCCGCCCCCAGAGAAAGTAATGTAAGTGTAGAAACTTCGATGCCATAACAAGCCTTTAGGTAATCAATAAGATGCTGCTTTGAAGGGAACGATTTTTCTATCATGTTTTTGTAGTAGTTAATAACTTTCCTGATACCGCGAGGTAAGAGTAAGAGCGTACTTTCTATATATAAAGATTTTAAAACGTTCTTTTTATATGCCTATCTTACAATAAAACAAAGAGAGAGAACGACACCAAAAAAAGAATTTTCTGTACAAATACAAATAGAGCTGACATGGGTGTTAGGTAATATTTTTCAAAATTTGAGGGAATCTCCATATCCTATTTTAAATACCTTCTCTTTTTCTTTTTTTTATTATCCTGCCCTCTTTTTTCTTTTGCCCAAGAGCCTGTATCTAAGGACTATGCCAAGGGTGAAAAGATCCTAGATCAAATTATGGATAATGCCTTCAGTAAGGATTTAACTGCTGAAGAAGAGGATAAAAAGGCTTAAAGTTTCTTGAAAAATCAGATATCCACGAGGCCCATGATTACCTTGCTTTGCATTATCCTAAAGAACACAATATGAAGAAATTCTGGTATCATATGGAATAAGCTGCCGCTCTGGGTAGCCCCCAGGGCATTTATAATATGGGCTATCGCGAAGGAGAAAATTAAAACTATCCCCGTGCTGTTGAATTGTTTAAAGAAGCCTTGGAAATGGTTCCCACTTACTGGAACGCGCAGCTTGAGCTTGCCAGATTTTATATAGAAGGTTGAGGTGTTGAGCAAGATTTAGATAAGGTCATACAAATGTTAGAAGAAGTGATCCAAAAATCTGACGACCCGCATGATATTCAAGTAGCTAAAGCAAATATGGGTATAGCTAAAGAACGAAAAGGATAAACTAGATCCCTCGGGTATTTATTTTAACCTTTGCACGAGATATAAAGGAAAAAACTTAATATTTATGGAAAGGTTGTTTTTTATGTCCACGCTTCAAAGTACAATTCGTGGCAAAACCTACCCTACTACGAAAAAAGGATCAGGTATTCCTTGCCTAGCCGTGGGACTAGGAAGACCTACCCTAAGAACCCTTTCTCCTACCTTTTTTCAAAATTTTGAAGTTTATGGAAGTGACCTTTACTTTGTGCAGAGCCATGGTTTAGAAGATATCTCCCAAGTCTCTATAAAGACACTTATAGAAGATATGAAAACTATGGAAGAAACCTTAGGGCTTAATCAATATGTTCTTTTGGGCCATTCGGCATTTGGAATTTTAGCCCTTGAGTTTGTTAAAAAATATCCTGAACGGGTCGCTGCCGTCCTTATGGTGGGAACACCCGTAAACTGGAACCCTGAGGTAATCGCCAAGCATAGCAAAATTTTTGAACAACAAGCCGATCCTCAAAGAAAAAAGATTGATGCCGCACGCCGGAGACAAGTAGCGCAGGAAGATCTAAGCCTTTTGTCTTCTTCTGAAAGATTTTTGCGAGAATACATTTATCGCGATGCACCTCGGTATTGGCATATTCCCGATTATGATTGCAGCCCCATATGGGAGGGACTTGTTCTTGATCGTCTAATGGAGCGCCTCTTTAGCACAATTTTCCCTGCTGTCGATGTGACAAAAGATCTTGAGTCTATCCAAACACCCGTTTTCCTTGCAGCAGGATTAAGTGATTATGATTGCTGTCCTTGGCTTTGGCAGGAGTTACCTAATTTGCCAAAAAACATGGAAATCCGTTTGTTTGAGAAAAGTGGTCATTGGCCTCACTATGAAGAACCAGAATTCTTTGACACACAGGTTATGGAATGGTTAACTTCTCAAGCAACGTCCTTATGATCCACCAATGCTCCAGCGTAGGTGGAGAAGTAATCCAGCAAGATATTTGATACGCAGTAGCCTAACAATGTGAGGGATAGTTTAGTTTAGGCAAAAGCAATAAGAAAAAGCTGTTCTAAGGATGCTTGGCATACTGCCCCATAAGATTTTACCTTCTCTTCTCAAGAACCGTCTTAGCTTTTTCGGATAAAATGACTTGCCTCTTCCACAAAGAGAAGAGGTGGAAGACCTTATAGCTTTTCAAATCATCGAAAGCTATATCATTCTGCCTTTCTTTTGAGGCATTCTGACTCTTATTTACCTTTCTTTATTATCAGAAAGTATCCTACCCTCCTGTCTAATTTCTTATTTCCAATTATTTTGGGCCATAGCCTATTGTCCAGAAGGCATCTCTGACATAGCGAATTGTTCTAGAGGTATAAGTATGGGCATCTGAATGAGCAAACGTTCCCCCGACAATCTTTCCTTCCCGATTCCGCAAAGCTTTGTGAGACCCTCCTTTATCTTCTTGAATAGTATCTTCTCCAGATTCTGTTTTTCGACCATTTATAGCATGCCAGAGACTGCGTATATCTGACCACTTTAGCTTTTGGAATCGATCGTGGCTAAACAGTGCTTCTAGCTGCCCCTGTTGCTTACTATTTAGATCCTCAATAGAACAAATAATATCTATCATAGGTTGATCTTGACGGAATTTTCTAATTCCTGCTGGCGCAACATAGGATTTAGCCCCTAAAGTTTCAGCTTGCTGATGTTCCTTCTGTATTGCAGCAGCAGCAACTTTTCTTACTTCTTGAGCCTCAGGTAAAGCTTCAGATGGTCTTACTTCTAAAATTTTAACTTGCTGAAATTCCTCTTGCATGGGAACGGCGGCCGCGGCAGCTGTTTCGCTTACCTCTTGAGCCTCAGGCAAGACTTGTCTTTGTTCTGCTCTGTTTTTTTGTCTGCCAGGTTTCTTTTTTGCACTCTTTTTAGGTACTCTAGGCCCATCAATAAAAGCGACTGCATCCTCTATATTAAATTCGCTTTCTATAGTCGGAGTTATTTCTTGTTTAGTAGTCTTTACTAGCCAAGCAGGAAAAGGCAAAAACACTCTTTGACCTAAATCATAGATAAAACCTTTAGTGTCTGGTTTTTTACCTTTCTCTATACAGAGGCTATATAAGGAATAATCATTGGCAGGATTAAAAGGGCTACCAGGCATTACCGCGTCCATACTCTCTACACGTCCTATAGCAAGATAAGGATGTCCAGGGTCTTCAATCTCACGAGCAAGAAAAGGCTGTATGGCCTTACAAGTTCTTAAAATGAAACGATTTTCATCGGTCAAATTTTCAATATTTATAAGATCTACTAAATGATGAATAATTCGGTTTAAAAATTGATACCGAGACATATTTAATATTACCGTTTTTCTCTCACACTCATTTGTAACTTTTCTGAATTCACTATCTGAATATAAAAGGAAACCTGCCTCATCCCCAGGGGAGCATCTAAAAGTTGATATATGGTTTGCAATTCTTTCAGTTTGGCTAGAGAGACTAGCTAAATAGTCATATCTTATTTTGAGAACGTCTTTTAAAATATTGTTTGCTATTTCATTATCATACAAAGCAAGATCGAGCCTCCTAATGATAGGGGAAAAAAGCTCTTGAAATCTTCTAATGCCACCAATTATGGCATCTTTCATTTTATAGGAAGATTGTTGAAATTCAGTAATACAATCCTCTTCTGAAGCCCTATAAGCCTCATAAAAATATAGTAATTGTTGTGAAGGTGTAAAGGTTAAATAATTTCTTGGTCTCTGATCCTCCATATCCTCAGCTTGAGCAGCATGCACCTCGTTATTTATCATAAAAAAAGAAAACAGAAGGAAGCCAAAAAAAATTCTTTTTAACAGCATAAATTAATTCCTAGGATAAAATAATAAACATATATGTTAGTGTTTATATAATAACGGTAAGATATGAATTCAAATTTTTTTGCTAATTATTTTCTTATAAGGGAAAAGCCTCTCTTAAAGACAGCATAAATGCTACAAAAAAGAGAGCCCCTTTTTATTTTTTATAGACGACCTAGCCCTACTTTTTATATATAAGCAAGATCTATCCTAAGTTAGGTTTTCTAATGAAAAGCTTTGATCCAACTCGCTAAAGTACTCATAAAAAAAGCAGCAAGTTAAAAATTAAAAAAGCTGTTCTAAAGAGACTTGGCAGTGACCTACTCTCCCATGCCTTAAGACATAGTACCATCGGCGCTGAGGGGTTTCACGATCGAGTTCGGGATGGGGTCGGGTGTTGCACCCTCGCTCAAACCACCAAGTCACTTTAGAACAGCTTTGCTCCAAAGTAACACATAGAATGCTGGTTATTTCTTTTGTCATACCGAATTTATTTCGGCATCTTAGGATAACTTCCTGAGATCCTGAATCAAGTTCAGGATGACATACATATACAAATCAGAGATTTATTTCTGCACGTTTTTGCTAGATATTAAGCCAATGGAGTGATTAGTATCAGTTAGCTCAGCACATTGCTGCACTTACACACCTGACCTATCAACGTGGTGGTCTTCCACGACTCTCATAGGGATAACTTGTTTTGAGGGAAGTTTCCCGCTTAGATGCTTTCAGCGGTTATCTCGACCGCACTTAGCTACC
>CAYUAL010000117.1:0-4873 GCA_964442815.1 uncultured Alphaproteobacteria bacterium
GAACCGCCGACCCTCTCGGTGTAAACGAGACGCTCTACCGCTGAGCTAATCGCCCCCACCTCTTTTTAAGGAGATCTGCTACAAAGTGCAAGCCTAAAGTGAAAAAAAAGATAATTTCTTAGAAATAAGCTTTTTTTAATCCTTAAAAAATATATGCTATTTTTGCATAAATATACATATTGCTCTTGAAAAAAATTTATTCATACTTATATAAGTTTAAAGAAATACAATACGTCTAATAATTTTATTTTAGGAGATTATATAAAATGTTAAAATATTCATTTTCTTTAATGGCTTTAATTTTGGGGATTTCTTCTCAAGTTCTTGGGATGGATCCTTATGGGGATGATGCCTCTCACATGAGATCTGCTTATGCTTATAATCCAACTGAAACCGACCACCTCTGGCAACAAGAACAAGAACGTATAAGACAGGAACAGATGCACCAACAAGAACTAAATCGCATGTTGCGTGAGCAAGAAAACGAACGATTGCATCAACAAGAACTAGATCGCATGTTGCGTGAGCAAGAAAACGAACGATTGCACCAACAAGAACTAGATCGCATCTTGCGTGAGCAAGAAAACGAACGATTGCACCAACAAGAACTAAATCGCATGTTGCGTGAACAAGAAGAAGAACGGATGCGCCAACAAGAACGAGACCGCGCATGGCATGAATATCAAACTATGCGTGGATACCCTTCCTAAAAAGTACATTATCTATAAACGCAAAAAAAGGTGGATGGATTTTATCCACCTTTTTTTGCTATTTTTTATGGAAAATGGTATTAAGTTTAAGAAGAGAGGTTACATTTATGGAAATTCAAAATCGCTTCTTAGATATCTTTGCCCATATGGCCTTAAAAACTTTGGGGAAAATAGATAAAATTTATAGAGAACAAAAACCTTCTTCCTTTTTCGCTTCTTGCAGTAATAGAAATCCTTTCTCTATTCTCAATCGCTTAGAAGATCTTGAGAAAAAAGTAGAGTCCCTAGAGAAAAAACAGACCTTTTCTAAAGAAAGAGAAAGCGATATATAAGACTTGTCATGCACAAGCATGGAGAATGTCATGCCGAATTTATTTCGGCATCTCAGAAAACATTCAAGATGCTGAATCAAGTTCAGCATGACAAATAAGATTCAGGACGCCGTTTATATTTTTGTTTATGCCACGTAAAACCTCTTGGGTATATTTTCTTTTTCTTCTCTTCTTGCCTTTTATAATAGGTGGATGCGGCTCAACGCATGTAGAGATGGGGGTAGAACCTCCGTCGAATGTTCAACTATATGCAAAGCGCGGAAGTTATAAGATTGGAAAGCCTTATGAAATTAAGGGAAAAACGTATTATCCAAAAGAAGATTTTAATTATGACGAGACAGGCCTCGCCTCCTGGTATGGACCAGGATTCCATGGAAAAACAACGGCAAACATGGAAATTTTTGATCAAAACCAAGTAAGTGCAGCCCATAAAACTTTACAGCTTCCTTGCCTTGTTCGTGTATTTAATCTTGAGAATGGCCGTAGTTTGGATGTACGTGTGAATGATCGTGGTCCTTATTATGATGGACGTGTTATAGATCTCTCAAAAAGAGCAGCACAACTTCTTGACATCTTTCGCAAAGGAACTGCGCGGGTCCGTGTAAAAGTCCTAAAAAGAGAAAGCCTGATCTTAAAGGAAATGGCTTTAGGGAAGAAAGCTTCTCCTGCCGCTCCTGCTCTGCCAGGTATTGAACCCTCTAAAGTACCTCTCCCTCCAAAAATGTCTCAGATTTATATTATTATGCCAGAGAACAAATATAGAGAAGCAGCTAAAACCGCTGCCCTTTTAGATGCTTTTGGTCCCACCGCCCTTTTAGAAAATAAAACAGGAAAAGCCGCTTTAAGTTATGAAATTCGCTTGGGTCCTTTTTCTTCAGAAAAACAAGCACAAGAAGCTTTAAAAAAGATTCACTCAAAGGGCTTTTCGGCCGCTAAAATACTTGCTACAAAGTAATTACTTTTTATTATTTTAATATGAGAGAAGGATACTCCCTATGAAACTTTCTAAATTTTTTATTTTATTTTTTAGCTTATTAGCAAGCCTTACTGTAATTTCTACTGCCAATAAATGCTATGGGGCAAATCCTCTTTCTCCTCCACAACCCCAACGTACCCAGCCAGAAGAACTTACATTAGAGGCACAGCAAGTTCTTTTAATGGATGCCGCGACAGGAACCATCCTTTACGAGAAAAACGCCGATATGCTCATGCATCCTTCTTCCATGAGTAAGATTGTTACAGCCTATATGGTTTTTGAAAAACTTAAGAAAGGCGAATTAACTCTCTCTACAAAATTCCCTGTCAGTGAAAAAGCCTGGAGAATGCAAGGATCAAAAATGTTTGTGGGACTTGGGACCCAAATCTCTGTGGAAGACCTTTTGCGAGGTATTGTCGTGCAATCAGGAAATGATGCCTGCATAGTTGTTGCAGAAGCTCTTGGAGGAACAGAAGAAAACTTTGCTCGCCAAATGACTCAAAAAGCCCGTGACTTGGGAATGAAAAACTCCAATTTTGTTAATTCTCATGGATGGGAAGATCCAAACCATTTAACAACGGCACGCGATCTTGCTATTGTTGCGCAGCGTACTATTGAAGACTTTCCAGAGTATTATAGCTACTACAAAGAAATCGATTTTACGTATAACAATATCAAACAAGGCAACCGCAATCCGCTTTTATATGATAATTTTGGAGCAGATGGTCTTAAAACAGGCCATACGGATGAAGGTGGGTTTGGTCTTGTAGCTTCTGCCGTACAGAACGGCCGCCGGCTTATTCTAGTTATTAATGGTTGCTCTTCTGTAAAGACAAGATCCCAAGATGCCAAAACGCTCCTCACCTGGGGATTCAGAGCTTTTGACAATGTCACTTTTGCAAAAGCGGGCCAAATTATGGAAAATGCCCCTGTTTCCATGGGGAAACAACCTACAGTAGGCCTTGTTTCTCCTAAAAATGTTGTTGTGACGGTCCGAGGAGAAAATAAAGACAAAGTAAAAGCCGAAGTTTCTGTTCCTTCCCCTCTTGTTGCTCCCTTACAAAAAGATCAACAAGCAGGATATCTTAAAATTACTTTTCCTGATGGCACCCAAAAAGACTTCCCTCTAGTGACCGACCAAGCCATAGAAGAGTTAGGCTTTTTTGGAAAACTTTGGGCTAAAGCGAAAAATATATTTTAGGCTAAACTTGAATAAAGCCTAAACATATATACGAGAGAAACATACACTCTATGCTTTTTATAGGGATATGTAAAGCTTTCTATACTATACTTTACTTTCTCCTTTTTAAATTATATTCTTTAAAGAGTTATAAATAATAAAAAGGAGCAATTCACATGAAAACTCTTCTTAAAAAATCTATTATCCTTACTGCTAGCCTCTTTCCTCTCTTTTCCTTACAACTTATGGCAGATCAATATTATCCTTGTCCGAGTGAAGCGATCGCTCTTGCCGCGAAAAAATCTGCAATAGAAAACGAAAAAAAGGGAAAACCTGTCTCTTTATTAAAATATGCAGGACAATCATGGGAGATTAGTATAGCAGATACTACCACCGACCCTGTACATTTTGAGCTGCTTGAATTTAAACGGTCACCTTATACAGAATCCCCACTTGTGTGTGAGTATTATGCAGGTAAGTATTTGTCAGTGAGACTTTCGGCTTATATAGACAACAAAACTAAAAAAGTAACTTTAAAAGGCGGAAATGCTGGAGCGACTTCTTGTAGCACATCAAAACGCGCTTGCCAATTTATGATCAATCCCACTTAACAACACCTTATATCTAAATAAAAAAGTATCTTTAGTTAATTAGGTCTGGTTAAATCCTCTTTTTTAAGATAGTTTTGCCATCATGATTAAAGGTGTTTTTTTAACTTTTGAAGGAGGCGAAGGAACGGGTAAGTCTACCCAAATTAAAAAACTCGCCTCTTATCTAGAAGACAAAGGGCAAGATGTCCTTATTACCCGAGAACCTGGTGGAACACCTGAAGCAGAAGAAATTCGTGCTCTTCTCCTTAAAGGAGCCATTGAAAAATGGGATGCCATGACGGAAGCCCTTCTTATGCTTGCCAGCCGTCGAGACCACGTAGAAAAGCTTATAAAGCCAGCACTTCAGCAAGGCAAATGGATCTTATGTGATCGATTCAGTGATTCTTCTTGGGTCTATCAAGGATGGGCTGGTGACGTTGGAACTGAAACTATTGAGGCCTTACATGCTCTGGCTCTTGGGGATTTTTATCCAGATTTTACCTTTGTTTTAGATTTTCCTTTAGAGGAAGGACTTCGGCGTTCTCATGGTCGCCAAAATATTGAAACCCGCTTTGAGGAAAAAGGGCTTTCTTTCCATGAAAAGATAGGTTCTGGATATAAAGCTCTCTTAAAACGCTTTCCACAAAGATGTCATGAAGTCTCTGCTATGGGTACCGAACAAGAAGTCTTTGAAAGAATCCTCTTGGTGTTACGAGACTTTCCTCGATTTATCTTCTAAGGAAGCTGATTCTTTTTCTGGAAATATAACCCATTTCTTCTTTTTTATTTTATAAGCATAAAACAATCCACCTCCCAGAGTAACCGCCATTGTTATGCCTATGAAAAGGAATGTTCCTTTATAAAAATAGCTTACAAACTCAATAAGAAAAGCTGTTAAAATAAGACGACAAAACATAATGCTAGCGATGCTCGCGCTTTTGCACCCTTACCTAGGACTTCTAGCGCACACGGATATAGAATGTTAATGGGAAAGATCACACCTATAGAAAGAAGCAACATAACCCCTGTAATTAACATAGGATTATGAGCACCCCCTAACGCAAGACAAAATAAAAGAAGAAAAT
>CAYUAL010000118.1:0-4845 GCA_964442815.1 uncultured Alphaproteobacteria bacterium
TTAGGAAAGCGTGTGGATTATTCAGGTCGTTCAGTAATCGTTGTTGGTCCTGAGCTAAAGCTCCATCAATGTGGTCTTCCTAAGAAGATGGCCCTCGAACTTTTTAAACCTTTTATTTATGCGAAGCTTGAAAAGTATGGCCTTGCCACAACTGTAAAAGCAGCTAAACGGATGGTAGAAAGAGAACGTCCAGAAGTTTGGGATATTTTAGAAGAGGTTATTAGAGAACATCCTGTTCTATTAAACCGTGCCCCAACTTTACACCGTTTAGGTATACAAGCATTTGAGCCTGTTCTCATTGAAGGAAAAGCTATTCAGCTTCATCCGTTAGTTTGCGCAGCGTTTAACGCTGACTTTGACGGAGACCAAATGGCTGTTCACGTCCCTCTTTCTCTTGAGGCACAGCTTGAAGCTCGTGCTTTGATGATGTCGACAAATAATATTCTAAGCCCTGCGAACGGTCGTCCTATTATTGTTCCAACTAAGGATATTGTGCTTGGCCTATATTACCTCACTCTTATGAGAGAGGGAGAAAAAGGAGAAGGTACTTTAATCTCCTCTCTTGGTGAATTAGAGCAGGCTGTTGATCATGGTGTTTTATCTTTACATGCGAAAATAAAGGTAAGATATGAAGGATATGATATAGAGGGTAAATGGACTAGTCGTATTGTAGAAACAACACCTGGTCGTTTAATCCTTTCTCAAATTTTGCCTAAGAATCCTAATATCCCTTTCGATTTGATCAATCAGGCTCTCTTAAGCAAAAATATTATCCACTTATTCGATATTGTATATCGCCACTGTGGTCAGAAAGAGACGGTTATTTTTGCGGACCGAATCATGAATCTTGGATTTAAATACGCTACTCTTTCAGGAGTTTCTTTTGGTAAAGATGATATGTTGGTACCTAAAGAAAAGGAAATCCTTATTCGCGATACAAAGGAAAAAGTAGAGCAATATGAGAAACAATACTTGGATGGGCTCATTACTCATGGTGAAAAGTACAACAAAGTTGTAGACGCATGGGATCAATGTAGCCATAAGGTCGCAGAAGCCATGATGAAAGCTTTCTCTCATACGGAAGCTGGAAGTCCTATCAATTCTATTTATATGATGGCGCACTCTGGAGCACGTGGATCCGTTGCCCAGGTTAAGCAGCTCGCAGGTATGCGTGGATTGATGACAAAGCCTTCTGGTGAGATTATCGAGACACCGATTTTATCTAACTTCAAAGAAGGTTTGTCTGTTTCTGAGTACTTTAACTCGACCCACGGTGCACGTAAAGGGTTGGCAGATACGGCTTTAAGAACAGCGAACTCGGGTTACTTAACACGGCGATTGGTGGATGTGGCTCAGGATTGTATTATTAATGAGCCTGATTGCGGAACACAAAAAAGTATTACTGTCCAATCTGTGCGTGAAGGAGGAGAAATTATTTCATCCTTATCTGAGCGTATTTTAGGGCGTGTTTCTGCAGAAGATATTATTTGCCCAACAACAGGAGCTGTCTTAGTTAAAGCTGGTGAGCTCATTAATGAGGAAGAAGCTGAAGCTGTTGAAAAGGCTAATGTGGATACTGTAGCTATTCGTTCTGTTCTGACCTGCGATACAAAAGATGGTGTTTGTGGTAAGTGCTATGGGCGTGATTTGGCTCGTGGTACGGCTGTTAATGCTGGAGAAGCGATAGGTATTGTGGCTGCACAATCTATTGGAGAACCTGGAACGCAGCTTACTATGCGGACATTCCATATTGGTGGAGCGGCGCAGCGTGGAGCTGAACAATCCGGTATCGAAGCACCCTTTGATGCAAAGATAAAATACATTAATAAAAACGTAGTAAAGATCGAGGATGGTTCCTTTATTGTCATGAGCCGTTATGCAGAAATGGGACTTTATGATGAGAAAGGGCGTGAAAGATCCCGCCATAAAGTGCCTTATGGTGCTAAAGTGATGGTAGCTGATGGAGCTATGGTTAAAAAAGGTCAACGCCTAGCTGAATGGGATCCTTACATGCTTCCCATTATTACCGAATTAGAAGGTATCGTTCATTTCGTTGATATGGTGGAGGGTGTTTCTGTACGAGAAATATTAGATGAAGCAACAGGTATTACCAATCGTGTTATTATAGACTGGCGTCAACATCCTAAAGGAAAAAATCTAAAACCTCGTATTGTTTTAAGAGACAAAGAAGGAGAACCTTTAACTTTTTCTAATGGTATGGAGGCTCGGTATTTCCTAGCAGTAGATGCTGTACTAAATGTGGAAAACGGGGCACGAGTTAAGGCGGGAAGTACTTTGGCACGTCTACCTAGAGAATCTTCTAAGACGCGCGATATTACAGGTGGATTGCCACGCGTTTCTGAGCTTTTTGAAGCACGTCGTCCCAAGGATTGCGCTATTCTTAGTGATATTGATGGTCGTATTGAATTCGGTAAGGACTATAAGGCAAAGCAACGTATTTTGGTGATTCCTGATGACCCGAACGCGCAACCAGTAGAGTATCTCATCCCCAAAGGATACCATATCACGGTACAAGAAGGAGAACTTGTGCGAAAAGGAGATCCGCTTGTAGATGGAAATCCAGCTCCCCATGATATTCTGCGTATTCTAGGCTTGGAAGCGCTTGCCAATTACTTGGTTAGTGAAATTCAACAAGTTTATCGTTTGCAAGGTGTGCGTATCAATGACAAGCATATTGAAGTTATTGTGCGTCAAATGATGCAAAAAGTAGAGATTACGGACCCAGGCGAGACGACTTTCTTGACTGGCGAGCAAGTAGATCGTTTGGAGTTTGAAGAAGAAAACCAGAAAGCTGAAGCTGCGGGATTACGTCCTGCGGAGGGACATTCCGTTTTACAAGGTATCACAAAGGCTTCTCTACAAACGCGTTCCTTTATCTCTGCAGCTTCCTTCCAGGAAACAACACGTGTTCTTACAGAAGCCGCTGTTTCCGGAAAGACAGATTCTCTTTCTGGATTGAAAGAAAACGTGATTGTAGGACGACTTATTCCTGCAGGAACAGGAAGGGTTGTGCGTACAATGCGTTCGGTTGCAAAAGAACGTGATAAGGCTCTGACAGAGGACCATGAAAAACGCGCTGCGGCGCAAGCTCAGAAAAGGGCAGGAGCTCATCTAGAAAGCAGTCAGAAAGGAGACATTCATATTGTTTCTGAAGACGGTATGGATGATACAACTACGATTTAAAATCTAAAAAGAGGCCTTATAAGGCCTCTTTTTTTTGCTTCAGAAAATTGAAAAGTAGCTTTTCAAAAGGAGACCTTCTCTTATAAAATGGGAAAAGAACTATAAGGCCCTTTAAGCATTATAAGGAAATAAAACAATGGGACACTGGACGCTACAAGATATCAACTGGGAAGCATTTAAGCCTTCAAAGATAGATCCTGATATGCTGAAAGTAGTGAAAGCAGCTTCTCTCGTGGAGTATAATGCTACGGATTATGAAACATACCTAAAGAGTGTTTTTAAAGAAGATGTAGAATTTAAAAAAACTATTGAAACCTGGACACAAGAAGAAGTGCAACATGGGCTTGCTCTTGCAAAATGGGCGCAACTGGCAGATCCTACTTTTTCTTTTGAAAATGCGTTAAAAAGATTTCGTGAAGGGTACCGTATTCCTGTGGGAGCAACCTCTTCTGTTCGAGGATCTTTATGGGGCGAGCTTGTTTCTCGGTGTGTGATTGAAACTGGTACCAGTTCTTTCTATACGGCTTTGAAGGAATCCACCCAGGAACCTGTCTTAAAAGAAATTTGTGCACACATAGCGGCAGATGAGTTTAGGCATTATAAATTATTTTATACATACCTTCAGTCATATCTAGAAAAAGAGCATCCTTCAAAATGGGCAAGACTTTTAGTAGCTTTGAAAAGACTCGCAGAAGCAGAAGATGATGAGTTAGCCATGGCGTTTTATGCGGCTAATTTTGAAGAATTAAACGAAAGATATAATAGACAGCAAAATGCGAGTGCTTATCTTTCTCGGGTATATTCTTACTATACAAAAGAAGAGGTGAATCGTGGTGTTGGTATGATTCTAAAAGCTGTTGGCTTGTCCCCCTACGGTATTTTCTCTAAACTTTTATTCCAGGGGACGTGGATATTTCTTCTTCAGAAAAGAAAAAGGAGGACAGTATGAAAAAATTAAAAGTGTTATTAGGAGCGAGTATACTTTTTTGGGGATATACATGCTTTTCTGCACTTGCTATACGAGATGTTTTTCCTCCGGCAGAAGCACCTTCATGCCAAAGTAAGCTTCAACAATGCCAGGAAAGTTTAAGTATTTGCCAGCAGAATTTAAGTCAATATAACGCTGTTGAAAATGAAACAACAGGCTACTAAAGTTTATTGTGAGAGTCGATTTTAACCTACTAATTAAGAAGGGGTAACAGGAGCCTTTGCGACGCCCACAAGAGCAGGTTTCAAGAGCCTATCATGCAAGGTATATCCGTCTTGAAGAACTTGTACAATGGTGCCAGGAGGGCTATCAGGTGTTTCTATTTCTAGCATGGCTTGATGGAAGCTATGATCAAATTTTTCCCCTAAGGGGCTAATTTTTTTAATGCCAAATTTATCATAAGCAGAAAGAAGTGTGCTTTCCGTCATAACGACGCCATCATAAAGAGCTTTAAGCATTTCATTGGATGCAAGCGCACTTTCGGGGATACTGGTAAGAGCGCGACGTAGATTATCAGAGACAGATGTTAATTCCCGCGCAAAATTAGCAATGCCATATTTGAGAGCCTCTTCTTTTTCTTTTTGAGCCCTTTTGCGCACATTATCTGTTTCTGCCATGGCGCGCAGAAGATCATTTTTTAAGGCTTCAATTTC
>CAYUAL010000119.1:0-4818 GCA_964442815.1 uncultured Alphaproteobacteria bacterium
GTAAGGTAAAAGGATATATCCTGGAAGAAATTCAACAAGAATTATATCAAGGGGAAAAAAGATCTTGGGCACGTAGAGACCGGGCTGGCAGGTTATTTCAAGAAGGCCACCCGCGTATGGTAGAGTTTTTTAGGTATTATATGCTACAATCTCCACATATGCTTCTTCCTAACGAAGTAAGACTATTTGCGTCTGCTATGGGAAAGAAAGTGCATTTTCATATGGGCGAAATTGGGAAGAGGCCTACAGGATATGATGTAGAGGTTCTTATGACACCAGGGCATTTTCAAAGAGTGTTTCCTCAGTAAAATAAGAAATAAAAAAGGTTTCTCTTTGGTAGGGTTTTTACCTTGCGCCAGAGAGTTTCCTTTTTTATGTCTTTTTCTTATGGGTAGGTAATCTCTCAATGACAAAGGATGTTTTTTAAGCCATAATAAGCCGAAAATACTCTTTAAAAAGAGCAGGGCTTTTTAAATGAACATCCATGAATACCAAGCCAAAAAATTACTAAACCAATTTGGAATTACCCTTCCTAAGGGAGAAGTTTTATTCTCTTTGGATCAGGCTTCGGAGGTATTTGAGAAGCTTTTTAAAAATAAAGAAGATTCAATAAAGCCTTTATGGGTGCTAAAGGCCCAAATCCATGCAGGCGGGCGCGGTAAGGCTGGGGGTGTTAAATTAGGTCGTACAAAAGAAGAGTTCGAAGCAGCAGCACAAGAACTCTTTGGCAAAAAATTAGTTACCAAACAAACAGGCCCAGAGGGTAAAATTGTTCATAGGCTTTATGTGGAAGAACCCTCAAACATTGAAAAAGAGTTGTATCTGAGTTTTTTGTTAGATAGAGATACTTCTCGGATCTCCATCGTCGCTTCTCAAGAAGGAGGAATGGATATTGAAGAAGTAGCAGCAAAAAGTCCTGACAAAATTAAGTACCTTTCCATAAATCCTGCTATAGGATGGGAGCCTTTTTATGGCCGACAACTTGCGCAAGACTTAAGTATCCAAGGAAAAGCCCAAAAAAACTTTTTAGAGCTGCTTGGCAAGTTATATCAGGCTTACATTCATCTCGATGCGTCTTTAATAGAAATAAACCCTTTGGTGATTACGCAAGAACAACATGTTATTCCTTTAGATGTAAAGATGACGTTAGATGATAATGCGCTTTATCGGCATCCTGAGATAAAGGAATTGAGGGACTTGCAAGAAGAAGATCCTTTGGAAATTGAAGCCTCTAACCAGGGGCTTAATTATGTCAAGTTAACAGGTAACATTGGGTGTATGGTCAATGGAGCAGGCTTGGCTATGGCTACTATGGATATTATTAAGCTCCATGGGGCAGATCCTGCGAACTTCTTAGACGTAGGGGGAGGGGCTACGGAAGAAATGGTATCCGCTGCCTTTAAAATTATTCTCTCTGATCCAGCTGTGAAAGGGATACTCGTGAATATTTTTGGGGGTATTATGCGCTGTGATGTGATCGCTGACGGTATCGTAAAAGCTGCGCAAGAAAGTACTTTGTCCATTCCTTTAGTTGTGCGTTTGGCAGGCACAAACGTGGAAGAAGGACGGCAGATTTTAGAATCTTCTTCTTTGCCTATTATTGCAGCGTCTACATTAGAAGAGGCAGCTGTATGTATTGTTCAAGCTGTGCAAGGAATGAAATAGTATGGCTGTGTTAGTTGATAAAGAGACAAAAGTTATTTGCCAAGGTTTTACAGGGGCACAGGGTACCTTTCATTCTGAGCAAGCGCTTGCGTATGGAACTAAGCTAGTAGGTGGGGTAACCCCAGGTAAAGGAGGAACAACACATCTAGGGTTGCCAGTTTTTGAGACAGTACGCCAAGCTAAAGAAGAAACAGGGGCCATGGCTACTGTTATTTATGTCCCAGCACCTTTTGCGGCAGATGCTTTATTTGAAGCCATTGAGGCGGAAATAGAGCTGATTGTCTGTATTACGGAAGGGATTCCTATCTTAGATATGCTGCGCGTTAAAGAAGTCCTTAAAACGTCGCGCAGTCTTTTGATCGGGCCAAATTGTCCCGGCATTATTACGCCTGGAGAGTGTAAGATTGGTATTATGCCGGGCTTTATTCACAAGCCAGGGTCCGTGGGCGTTATTTCTCGCTCTGGTACGTTAACGTATGAGGCTGTGGATCAGCTAACAAAAGAAGGCCTTGGCCAATCTACATGCATTGGGATTGGTGGGGATCCTATCCATGGATTAGGGTTTATAGCGTGTTTAGATCTATTTTTAAAAGATCCCAAGACAGAAGCCATCGTTCTTATTGGAGAAATTGGAGGAGGCGAAGAAGAAGCGGCTGCAGTTTTTTATAAAAACGCTCCTATTAAGAAGCCTGTTGTGGCTTTTATAGCCGGAATGACCGCTCCCCCTGGTCGTCGCATGGGCCATGCGGGCGCTATTATTGCAGGATCCGCGGGAACCGCACAATCCAAGATAGATGCTCTTACTCATGCAGGTATCCACGTGGTCTCTTCTCCGGCAGATATAGGTAAAAAGATGAACGAGGTGTTGGGATAAATAATAGCAAAACTAGTCATCCTCGGGCTCGACCCGAGGATCTAAAAATACTTCTACTGAAGAGATGCTCGTGTCAAGCACGAGCATGACTTTTTATGATGTAAGGAACAAGAATGAACCAAGAAAAAGAAAACAATAAACCCGCTTCACCAGACTTTTTTGAGGAGACAGCCTTTTTGTTTGGAGGCAATGTTCCTTATATTATGGGATTATATGATGCTTATGTGAAAGGAGAAGAGATTCCCGAGACATGGGAGACTTACTTTAAAGGCTTCCCCATACAAGACCAAGCAATTGTAGCAGAAGAGAAAAATCTTTTTTCTAAAGACGCTTCTAGGAAAATAGCCAAAGGTGTTTCGCTAGAAGAAACGCGTCGGGCGATTTTAGACTCTATCCGGGCTCTTATGCTTGTCCGTGCTTATCGTGTGCGTGGGCATTTGCTGGCAGATTTAGATCCTTTAGGACTTACTCCGCCTAAAGAACATCCCGAATTAGACCCCAAAGCCTATGGATTTACAGAACAAGATTATGATCGCCCTATCTACATGGATTATGTCTTAGGGTACCAGACGGCAACCTTACGGCAAATAAAGGAAACGCTTGATAAAACCTACTGCCAGCACATAGGTGTAGAGTTTATGCATCTGCAAGACCCAGAACAAAAGTCTTGGGTTCAAGAGCGTGTAGAAAACATTGCTTTGGAAGAGCTTTTTGCGCCGAGCACACGAAAAGCCCTTCTTCAAGAGCTTATAAAGGCAGAGGCTTTTGAGAAGTTTCTCCATGTGAAATATGTAGGGACTAAGCGCTTTGGCATAGATGGCGGGGAGAGCACTATTCCGGCTTTGGAAATGATTTTAAGAACATCTATTTTATTAGGTGTAGAAGAGTTTATCTTTGGGATGGCACATCGGGGACGCCTGAATACCATAGCGAATATATTGCAAAAACCTTTAGAGCTTATTTTTGCAGAATTTCAGGGCAAGCCTAATGGGAATGCTTTGCATGGATCAGGGGATGTCAAATATCATTTGGGGGCATCTGGCAACCGGGAATTAGAAGGGCGGAAAGTGCATATATCTTTGGCTGCTAACCCCTCTCATTTAGAGGCTATTGGCCCTGTTGTTTTAGGAAAAGTACGGGCTAAACAGAAAATGCTTCAAGATGCCCAGCATCAAAAAGTCATGGGAATCCTTGTTCATGGAGATGCTGCGTTTGCAGGGCAGGGACTTGTGGCCGAGACTTTAAGCTTGTCCCAGTTAGAGGGGTATAAGACAGGAGGCACACTCCATCTTATTATCAATAACCAAATTGGATTTACGACGAGTCCCACGCAATCGCGTTCTTCTCCTTATTGCTCTGATGTTGCTAAGATGATCCAAGCCCCCATTTTTCATGTGAATGGGGATGATCCCGAAGCTGTTTTATTTGTCTCCAAGTTGGCAGCGGCGTTTCGACATAAGTTTCAAAAAGATGTCATTATTGATTTATATTGTTATCGACGCTTTGGCCATAATGAAGCGGATGAGCCTTCCTTTACCCAGCCTCTTATGTATCAAGCCATTGCGCAGCATCCTTCTGTGGTAAAGCTTTATGCGCAAAAGCTTATACAAGAAGGCACTATGACAGAATCTGAAGTAGATGCCATGGAGAAAGAGGCCCATGATAAGCTTCAACGCGCTTTTGAAGGAGCGCAAGAGGCGCAATCAGATAAACTAGCAGATTGGATGCAGGGAGTATGGGAAGGAATCCAACCTTCCTCTACTGTAGAGAAAGATCCAGAGACAGGTGTTAATTTAGAGACACTTCAAGAGATTGGCAAAGCCATTACTCAGGTACCAGAAACGTTTCATTTGCATCCCAAACTTCAACGTCTTTTTGAACATAAACAAGAGATGTTTAAGACAGGCCAGGGCATAGACTGGGCAACAGCAGAAGCTTTGAGTATAGGCAGCTTATTATTAGAAAAAACGTTTGTAAGGTTTAGTGGCCAAGATTCTGGCCGAGGAACGTTTTCTCAACGTCATGCTGTTTTAGTTGATCAAGAAACAGGCCAAACTTATATACCCTTAAACCATATCCAAAAAGGACAAGAGCAGATTGAAATTCTCGATAGTCCCTTGGCCGAAGCGTCTATCTTGGGATTTGAATATGGCTTTAGCCAGGCGGATCCCAAAGCTTTAGTCTTTTGGGAGGCACAGTTTGGAGATTTTGCCAATGGAGCGCAAGTTATTATTGATCAATTTGTAGTAGGGGGCGAGACAAAGTGGTTACGATGTTCA
>CAYUAL010000120.1:0-4782 GCA_964442815.1 uncultured Alphaproteobacteria bacterium
ACGATTTAAGAAGAAGGGCTCAATAAATTCAACATCTATCAATTTCTGACGCTTTGCAAAACGAGTTTTAACGCCTACTTCCTGTCCATGCCCTAATAAGTTACGCTCTCGAACAGAAACTTCTCCTAAAATTCCTACGTTTTGACCATATCCCCCAGCAAAGTTTAACTCACCAGTTGATTGCTCTTCTACTTCAACTTTAAGAATAATTTTATCAGAAGATTCACCAGGTTCTTTAGCAAGATCTACTTTTTTAAAGAAGTTTAAATCTTTTATATTTTGAATGGACTTACGAATCTTTACCGCATTAAAAGCATCTCCTTCACTCACTAAAAATTCTCTACGAATAACAGAATCAAGGGTACGCGTATTTCCTACTATATCAATGCGTTGGATATAAATTTTGGGGCCTTCTTCTATAACAAACACAATATCTACTGTCTGCTCTTGCGCATTTTTCTTGAGGCGCGGCTTAGGTTCCACAAAAGCATAACCTTCCTCTCCAGCTGCTTCCATAAGCTTTTCAATAGTCTGCTCAACAAGCTTAGCCGAGTACCAATCCCCTTCTTAAATGGGAATTACCTGCCGTAATTTTTCCTCCGAAATAGCAGGTATATTGTTTTCTATTTCTACTTTACCGAATTTATATTTTTCTCCTTCTTCAATTGTATAGGTTACAAAGAAATCTTTTTGATCTGGACTTAATTCTGCAATAGCAGATAAGACACGAAAATCAGCATAACCATGATTTAAATAAAATTGACGTAATTTTTCTTGGTCATAAGACATCCGGTCTGGATCATACGTATCGTCTGAAGTAAAAAAGCGATACCATCTTGCTTCTTTTGTTTGAATAACACTTTCAAGTGTACTTTCACTAAAACGTTTATTTCCTATAAAGTTAATTTTTTGAACTTGGGTTAAAGGACCTTCTTCAATCTCAAAAACAAGATCTACGCGGTTTTCAGGTAATTTAATAATCTTAGGTTCTACTTTTGCTGCAAAGCGACCAGATAATCTATAGATCTGCATTAATTTTTGTTGTGCTTCTTGCACTTTATTACGCGTATAAACAGTTCTAGGAGTAATGCCTACTTCTTTATCTAATGTTTCACTCGTAACACGTTGGTTTCCTTCAAAGGCTACCCTATTAATAATAGGATTTTCGACCACCGTTACAACTAAAATATTCCCTTTAGGCTCTAAATGCACATCCACAAAAAAATTGGTTTTGTAAAGAGCTTTTAAAGAATCATTCAATGCTGATTGAGAAAGGACATCCCCTTTCTTTATTTTTAAATAAGATAAAATTGTAGAGGTCTCTATTCGTTGATTACCTTCTATAATAATCTGAGAGACTATTGGCTCTATTTCTTCTGCTTTTACAGAGGAAACCATCCCTTCACATACATACACCACACATCCCATTAAGATAGAATACAATAAAAAAGAAGAGATTTTTGCAATAATTTTTTTTGACATGAATCACCCAAAAAAATTAAGAATTTTTTCTATAACATGAAGATATCTTAAATCGTTCCAAAAAGAAAAAATCATTAATCCTACAACAATAAAGAATCCTATCTGGAACCATCTTTCCTGAGCTTTCATACCAACAGGCTTACCTGTAATAGCTTCTACAAAATAAAAAACTAGATGCCCTCCATCTAACATAGGAATAGGGAAAAAGTTGATAAGACCAAGGCTAATAGATAACACACCCATAAACCACAAAAGTGAGGGGAGCCCAAGTTGAGCTACTTCTCCAGATAATTGGGCAATACGAAGAGGACCACCTAATTCATCTGTACTGCGCATTCCAATAAACATCTGCCCAATAGAAGAAAGCGTCTGAACCGTTAAGGAAAAGGTCTCTTTACAAGCATATACAAAAGCTTCTAACGGACCTCTTTTAACATATTCTACCCCCTGACGGCCTATGCCTAAAAATCCTTGCGTATGAGCAACTCCAAAAATATCTGTTATCCGCCTTACATCAGGAGTTATTTCCAGTTCTATTTCGTTTTTTCCTCTCATCACTTTTAAAGATAAAGGTGTACCAGAGTTTTCTGAAACAATAAGTTGTAAGTCCTCAAAGCGTTCTATCGGTAAATTTTCTGCTTCAACAACTCTATCTCCTGTAAGAAGACCCACACGCTCTGCCGGACTATTTGGTTGAACAAATCCTATCTCAGCAGGCGTATATCTTTGTCCTACTGTAGCAAATAAGATTGTAAATACCACAAGAGCAAAAAAGTAATTCGCTAAGGGGCCAGCAGCTATAACGGCCATCCGCTGCCAAACTGTTTTT
Source organism: uncultured Alphaproteobacteria bacterium (assembly GCA_964442815.1). Lineage (GTDB taxonomy): Bacteria > Pseudomonadota > Alphaproteobacteria > 16-39-46 > 16-39-46 > CAYUAL01. The sequence continues at coordinate 2,312 of CAYUAL010000120.1, forward strand.
CCTTGCAACGTTACTTGGCGCTCTTGCTCTGTAATAGAATTTAAGAGTTCTGAATCAGGAGCGCTAGCTGCGTTAGCATCTCCAAACATCTTCACATATCCACCCAAAGGCAGCATGCTTATTTTCCAACGCGTCCCTGCTCTATCTGTCCAACCAAAAACTTCTGGACCAAAGCCTATGGAGAAAACCTCCACACGTACTCCATTTAAACGAGCAATCAAGTAGTGACCCAATTCATGTACAAATACGAGGATTGTTAAAACAACAACAAATGGAAGAGCATATGTTGTAAGAATATCTAAAAAAGCCATTGAATTTTATCCTAGGTAAAAAATTAATTTGCAACATACTAGGAAGAAGTACACAAGATGACAAGAGGCTATAAACTACCTATTAAATATTTTTTCTTATTTCTTTATGAAACATAAGGAAAAGTACGGATATTATATTTTTCTAGACTTATTTTGCTTTCCTCTCTACAAAACTAAAAGTATTGATTCTTTTTTAAAGACGTTTATTTTATTTATAAAAAATATCTATTCTCTATGCGTAAACTTTATTTTCTTCCTCTTTGTCCTTTTTCTCGTAAGGTGCGTCTTGTTCTTGCGGAAAAGAAGCTTGATGTAAGCTTTATCCATGAGCCTGTTTGGCAAAAAAGGCCAGAATTCCTTGCTTTAAATCCTGCTGGGCAAGTCCCTGTTTTAATAGATAGCGTCCTTACTAATCCTAAAAAACCTCCAGTAGAACGCATACTATCTCACAGTTCAGCTATTTGCCTTTATTTAGATGACGTGTATCCAGAGCGTCCTTTTTCTGGCACAGCACCCTTAGATCGTGCAGAAATTAAGCGATTAGAAGCCTGGGCAGATGAAAAATTCTTTTTAGAAGTAAGCGGTCCTATTTTGTTCGAAAAATACTTCAAACGTCTTATAGGTCTTGGCGGCCCTGATTCCAATCGCATCCGGAATGCTCTCACCCTTATTGAAACCCATATGGCTTATTTCAATACCCTAGCCCATAGCCGTAAATGGCTAGCAGGGAACAGTTTGTCTTTAGCTGATTTTGCTTTGGCCGGTCATCTATCCGTATTAGATTACTTTGGAAATGTTCCCTGGGAAAAATATACAGATATAAAAGAGTGGTATATGCGCTTAAAAAGCAGGCCTTCTTTCCGCCCCTTCTTGTCAGATAGACTGCCTGGCATACATCCTGTTCCTCATTACGAGAATTTAGATTTTTAAGGTTACATCCCTATGGGATCTTCTTTGCAGAATCCTTCTTTATTTATTTTTGGGTGTGGATATGTAGGTCGTCATTTAAGCCAGTATCTTTTACCCAAAGGATGGACCATCTATGGCACCACACGTTCTCAAGACTCTTTCAACGCTTTAAAAGAGAAAGGAGTTCATCCTCTTTTATGGGATAGCAAAGAAAATTCTCTTTCTTCTGTTCTTTCTTTTCTGCAAAAGGCATCTTTTTGTCTTATATGTACTCCCTTCTTCCCTTCTTTTTCTCTTCCTAGAGAATTGAGTTTTATACAAGAGCTTTCTTTTTCCCAGATTCTCTATCTATCTAGTACAAGCGTATATGGTAACCATGAAGGAAATTGGGTAAATGAAAAAAGCCCCTGCACCCCTCTTTCCGAAGAAGGAAAAGCACGACTTGAGGAGGAGAAAATGTGGAAAGCTTTTGGAAAAAAAACATCTATTCCTCTATCTATCCTTCGTCTAAGCGCCATTTATGGCCCTGGACGGAATGTTATTCAATCCGTCATAGAAAAAAAACCTGTACCTATCTTAAAACAAGGGCATTTTTTTAATCGTATTCATATCCAAGATATTGCCCGCTTAGTCGAAAAAATTTTTTTATCCTCACCTAAGATGCCTTTCTCTTTATATAATGCGGCAGACATGTGCCCTTCTTCCTATGCAGAAAATCTTCTTTTTGGATATCATCTTTTAAACCAGGATCCACCGCCTTCTGTTTCTTTTGAGGATTCTACCTCCATCCTCTCTCCTGAGTTTAGAAAATATTTCTTAGAAAATAAACGTGTCTGCAATAAAGCTATCCAAAAAGATTTTTCCTTCTCTTTTCTTTATCCTTCCTATAAAGAAGGACTAGAAGCTCTTGTAAAAGAGCTTCCTTTCTCGCATACTGCACGTCCATGAAGCCTACACTTAAAAATAAAACCATCTTACAAGTTCTTCCTTCACTTGAGACGGGAGGCGTTGAACAAACAACCCTTGATATAACCGAAGCTCTTCTTCAAGAAGGCGCCCATGCTTTAATAGCAAGTAGCGGAGGTAAGCTTGTAAAAAAAATAAAGGATTTAGGAGGTAAGCATATACCATTGCCCCTTTGTTCAAAGAACCCCCTTACTCTTATCCAGAACTACAAAGCTTTACAAAAGATAATTCATCACTATAAAGTAGATCTAATCCATGCGAGAAGTCGTGCACCTGCCTGGAGTG
>CAYUAL010000121.1:0-4010 GCA_964442815.1 uncultured Alphaproteobacteria bacterium
TCATTGAGGAGTTTTTGAAGTTCTTCTTTTTCCGTGGAAGAGACAAGTTTTTCTGCTGAGATGCATTCATCATACTGGCGTGTATAGATTTTATATGGAGGGATCTCTAATGGGATATTTGTCTCAGGAAAATAAGGAGTTGCTCCTTCTATAAAGCGTTTGGAAGTATCTAGAGCTTGAATGATAGAGGATTTTTCTAAGTGATCTCCTTTAGTATCTGCTGGTTTTGTTTGTTGAAAAGCTTCTTGAGACGATTCTTCTTTTGGAGTGGAGCTGTCTTTATCGTGCGAAGAAGACTCTTTTTGCTCTTTTTGAGATGAAGCCTTTTTTTGTTTTGAGGAGGAAAGAGATGTATTTAAAAGATCCCATAACGCCAGTCCTGTGGAAAGAAATTCTTTAGGATTTTCGATAAGAGAAGGAAGCTTTTTTAAAAGAGTTTCTAGCTCTTTTTTATCTTTGCGTGGTAAAGCACCAGAAATTAAAAAGCTTTCTATTATATTATATAAATGGGAAGCTTCTTTTTGCTCAGGCGAAAAAAAGGAAAACTCTTGTCGAAAATGTTCCAAAGAAGGGGCGGTTCCGCGATAATAATAAGATCCTTGCACATGATATCGAAGTCGTTCTAGAGAGGTTAAAAATGCAGAGCTTTGTGCATCTGGTAAAGTTTTTTGAAGCTTTTCATACACGTCTTTTGCATGAAACCGTTGGTAAAAAGCTGCATCATTATAAAGGCCTGCTTCTTTAGTGTTTTCGGGGTCTTGCTCTGGTGGGAAGGCGATTGTCAGGCTATGGGCTAACGCCCGAGAGGTTGCTTCTAAAAGGGTTTGGGTATTGGACATCGCTAGTTTTTCTCTAATCTAGGACAATAAACTATGATGCGATTTTTTTTAAAAAATAGAAAGGAAGATTTTATTCTTTTTTTCTAAAATAAATTCTTAAGAAGAGACTAAGAAAAAAGAGAAACGTAAAAATATACAGACAAAGGACTAAATAATCCGCAAACATCTCATGCTCCTGTATGTATTGTTTAACTTCTGATGAATTATTAAAGAAGCCTAGCTCATATTTAGTGTCGGGAGAGATGGTGGGAGGCGGGTTGTTTAAAAGACCTTGTCTTTCTAGATCCTCTATTTCTATTAATACACCATCCATCTTGTTTAAAATGCCACCTGCGCCAATGCATAGAATGACGCTTCCGATGATAAGAAGCCCAAAGACTATTGTAGAAATAGTTAATATTTTTCTAAGCAATTTATGTTTTATGGTTTTTTTATTCATCAGTGAGAGGCATTCGTATAAGGATTCTCAGAAGTGCGAACGGCTAACCGTAATGGAACTCCTGGCATATCAAAAGCTTGCCGGAGGCTATTGAGCAAATACCGCTCATAGGATCTGGGCCATTGGGACGCTGGCATATTAGAAAAAGCCAAGAAGGTAGGCGGTCTTGTTTTTGTCTGGGTCATATATTTTATCTTAAGCCTGCGACCTTTAATGGCAGGTGGTGCATGTTCTTGGAGAGCATGATCTAGCCATCGGTTTAAATCTCCTGTTGAGATTTTTTTATTCCATAGTTCATTAAGCTGTAAGATTGCGTCAAAAACGACCATAATTCCTTTGCCTTTCAGCGCCGAAAGCGGTAGGCAAGGAATTCCTTTAACCTGAGGAAGATGTTTAGAAAGTTGATACTGGATCTCGTCTAATACTTCTTTGGGATTTTCTACTAAATCCCATTTATTTAGGACAAGTAAAAGCATGCGGCCTTCTTCGATAACATGATGGGCTATGGTGAGATCTTGCTTTTCTAATGGGTGGGTGGCATCCATAAGAAGCACTACGCCTTGAGCATATTTAATCGCTTCCATAGTATCATGTGTGGATTGTTTTTCTACATACTCAACAACGCGTGCTTTCCTGCGAAGACCAGCCGTGTCAATCAGTGTAAAAGCTTGACCTTTATAAGAAAAAGGAACAGCAATGGCATCCCGTGTAATGCCTGCTTCAGGGCCTGTTAAAAGGCGTTCCTCTTTTAAGATGCTATTGACTAGTGTGGATTTTCCCGCATTTGGCCGTCCGACGATAGTTAAGGTGATAGGTCGGTCTTTATCTATTCCTTCTTCGAGAGGGGCTTCTTTTTCTTGAGCTTCGATATAGGGAATGAGCGCCTCGTACAGATCAACCATGCCTTGCCCATGGGCAGCAGAGATAGGGATAAGAGAATCAAATCCTAATTCATAGGCTTCGGATAATAAATTTTTTTGGCTTTTTCCCTCACATTTATTTGCAAGAAGAAAGACGGGCTTATTTTGTATGCGTAGAAATTGGGCAATATCTTGCTCTAAACGCGTTAAACCTTCGCGTCCATCAGTCATGAAAAAGATAACATCTGCTTGTTGGGCCGCTTTTTTGCTTTGAGCCCACATGCGTGCTGCCAGTGTATTTTTTTTCTCATCTTCAAAGCCAGCCGTATCAATGACTTTAAAGGTAAGATCTCCAATATGGCCGATGCCTTCTTGCCAGTCACGCGTTAAGCCAGGTTCATCTGCCACAAGAGCTTGTGGCTTGCCGACAAGACGATTAAAGAGGGTAGATTTTCCAACGTTAGGCCTTCCGACAAGGGCCACAGTAAGTGTCATACTAAAACCTCTAAAAGTGGGTTTTTAAGCTTATCGATATGCAACCAAATATCCATCATCCGTGAGAAGCAACAATGTTTTTTGTGCTACGATGGGAGAAAGGATAACTTTCTCTTTAAGAGGAATTACTTCTTTTATATTTCCTGTTTCAGGAGAAAGTTTTAGTAAAGTTGCATTGGACCCTACAACAAAGATATCGCTACCAGCAATTAACGGTCCCACCCAATGGATTTCTTCTTTCTTTGAAGAAGAATCTTCTGTTTCTTCTGTAGAATCTGATTTTTGCGTTGCTCTAAATAAAGTCGTTAAATCTTGGACCCATTTGATTTGTCCTGTGCTCTTTAGAAGGCAGAGAAGTTCCCCGTCTAAATTTAAAACAAAAAGAAAATCACCCGCGATAAATGGTGCATAAAGGCCGCCTATATCTTTATCCCAAAGGCGATCTCCCGTATCCAAGTTAAGAGCAACCATACGACCAGAATGGCTAATCGCATATACTACGCTTTCATCAATAACCGGACGCGCACGAATATGAGCAAGTCCCGTAAGCCCATCAAGCTTACGCATGGAGACAAGAGAATCTGTCCATAAGGGTTCACCGGTATCCGCTTTTAGTGCTATAATTTCTCCTGAAATAAGAGGAGCAATAACACTTCCCGTGCTGTAAGCTGGACTTGCTGCTCCTAAGAGGCCAGCGATTTCTGTGGCTCCAGTATGTGTCCAAAGCTTCTCTCCTGAAGATGCATCTAGAGCTTCTATGGTGTTGTTGAGAGTAAGAACAAACACTTTACCTTCGGCTGCTGTAGGCGCTGCACGTACAGGATACGTGACTGAAGTACGCCATTTTTCAGTGCCTGTGGACGCCTCGAGAGCAATTACTTCCCCAATAGCTGTTGTTACATATAAAGTGCCATCTTCATACGCAAGACCTCCGCCTAAAGAAGCGCCTTTCAAATCGGCTGCAGACACATCCACATCCCATAGTCTATTTCCGTTTTGAAGATCAAAGCAAGAAACAAGATATGCTGTATCCATAGTAAAGACATGATCTTCAGCCACAATAGGTTCTACAATTAAACGATTGCGTCGACTAGAGCCGGTTCCAATACTCGAAGACCAATCTTCTTTAAAAGAAGAACTGAGAGCCAAAGGAGGCATTAAGTGAGAAGGACTTCCTCCTGTTTGGGGCCAATCTTTGTTATCCTCTGCCTCTGGTATAACGACAGGATGGGAAGCAAGATCTTCGTCACTTTTTAGAGAGTAATCATAAACTAGAACAGGAATACGTTCACCAGGTAAAGGCGGTGGCGGGGCTTTTCCCATCCAATCGCAAGAAGAAATACAGATAAGAAGGATTAATCCTAAAAAGACTTTTAA
>CAYUAL010000121.1:4020-4637 GCA_964442815.1 uncultured Alphaproteobacteria bacterium
TCTATGAAATACCTTGGAAAGAAGAGACATAATACTCCTGATAAAGAAATTATGAGGTAGCTGGAGAAGTTTTTGTTTTATTAGAGGTAAGCATCATAAGCATTTTAAGAGCGCGGTTATGTACACCTACAGGCGCATCAGGAGATTCGCTGAGCGTATGATATAAAGCTTCTGCTTTTTCTAAATTTCCTTGGCGGTATTCTAAGGAAGCTTCTAATTCTAAAGCTAAAGGATACCATCCATTTTTAGAGTCATTTGGATTAAGAAGAGGTTTTAATTTTTCTTTTAAAAACACAGGATCTTGTTGATCTAACTCAATAAGAATAGAACGTATGAGTGCAAGATTCCTTAAAGATCTCGACATTTTTTTATCTTTAGAGAGATCTTGAAGAAGTTGGAGGGCTTCTTGTTTATTTTGTTTTAAAAGAATATCACTAAGGGATAAAAGAGCTAAAGCTTTAAATCCTGAAGCGTCGCTTTTTATAACCTCTTGAAGGAGTACAAGTGCTTCTGTGGGCTTTTTAGCTCTCTCCAGATGAAGAGCTTTTGTATAAAGAGTAGAAATATGATGAAGTTTTTTTTCGTGATAGTGCTTCCATATAGAGTAAACAGCTGTG
>CAYUAL010000122.1:0-4016 GCA_964442815.1 uncultured Alphaproteobacteria bacterium
ATTTTTATCGTAAACTTCAAAATTTTCATTTTTATGATTTTTATCGTATAGATAGAAAGCCAGCTTTTGAACTAGAGGTAGCTTTCTTGGCAGGTTCTTATGCTTTTTCCCCCTTTGTAAAAAATATTGCGGGCATGAAGGGCATAGGTTTAGATGAGCTTATAGAAGCAAAACAAGAAGAACTAAAAGAAAAAAGATATCCTAAAATTTTTTAGCTAACCAAATCTCTGCTTTATTTATCATTACTAAACAGGGAGACTTTTAATGAAGAAACACCATCTTTTTTGCTCAATGGTATTAACTGTCTTGGGTGGAACGAGCTGCTTTGAAGTCTATGCTGACCGCGAAAAAGCCCGTGAGAACCTAGGAACAGTCGGCCATATTGGTCATAGAAAAGCAGCTCTAGGTGCTTGGGTCCAAATAAAAAATGATTATCCCGAAGAAGCCCAAAAAATACAACTTTTTGCGTCAATTCAAACTCTTGCGGAAAATAGGGGGCAAACGCTTAAATATGATATGCATCCTGGGTTTGTGAGAATGAGACTGGCGCAAGGTAATCTCTATCCAGCTATATGTAGGGAAATTGCTCCTATTGTTTATGATAAAGTCAATTTCATAAAAGTACATATAGATGGAAAATATAATCCTGTAAGTGTTTTTGCAGGATATCGTCCTTTTCTCGATGCGAATGAGAACAATTACGTGTTTACCTTATCAGAGATAGACTTTAAAGGATTTATAGGCCAAGCAGAAAGGAATTATATTCCCTTGAAGGCACTGGATATCCCAGTCAGCATCAACAAAGATGTTTTATATGGATGGTATTTCAGAGACCTTGTGGATACAGCAGCCAAAGTCCATAAAGAATAATTACTTATAAAAACAAGGAGACTTACTCATGAAAAAATCAAGAATTGCCTTTATAACAGGTGTTTGCTTTTTAACCGTTCTTTCAGGTGTATCCGTTCAAGCCGAAGAGAAAAAAGAAAGAGAAGCACAAGAAATGAAAATGGCACGCCTGCATGGGCTATTGGCGGAGTTATCAATAGATGACCTTAGAGAGGGAGCTTACGAAGCAGATGGTCTTGCTTTATTTTTGTGGGGGTTAAGTAGCGGCGATTACTATAAATCTATTAATCATGGAAAGATAAAAGTGGAAGGAAGGGTTTCTTTTGTAGATATGTATGCTCGGTCTTTAAGATTCTTACCTCCTGGGCAGCCCTGCGGATGTAAGCTATATTTGGATGCTAGGAATGTATCCGAAGATGATAGAAAAGACTTTGCAGGTTGGATAGGAAGTTATCCTGGATTCGCTCTCACAGGAAGCTATGGTGTTGAATATCCCGTCTCTGAAAAATTACCAGGTATATTGGCACGAATGAATGAAGACTTAGGTTCTAGAGGTTGGGCAGGAGATCTTATGTTCCAAACAATAGAAATTGAACCTAAGTCTCCTGCTGTTAAACATATGCTAGAGGCAGAAATACCTTTGGAAAAGATGGGAGGACTTATCTCCGCAGAAATTCAAAAAAGAACCACTAAGCTATAAAAAATAAGGGAGATCTCCTGATGAAAAAATCTATTTTCTATTCTGTTTCTTTAGTAGGTGCCTTGGGAATTATTTCAAGTGTAAATCTCCTTCCTGGGGAAGGACATGCTCAGGTGGTTAAGGAAAAGTCTAAAGGAGAAAGGGTTAGGGCAGCTTTAGGATTTTTCGGTTATAACGACAAGCAGATAGTAGCTAGTCTAGCTACCCTAAGAGAACGCACTATTGAGAGTGGGCACTCTTTCTTTGTTACAGATGGATATTGGGTAATTGCGTCAAAGCCGGCAGAAGATTATGTTACGTTTTATGGAAATGGATTGGTTTTTTTAAAAGGCCCGTTTTTTCAACGTAATTTAACCTTAAAAGTTAAAGGGAGGCCACAAGCTCTTTTATGGATAGATCAATGGGCACAAGATAAATCTTCTCTTTCTGTACAATCTGCAGGGTTTGATGGCCGTATAATATCGGGTTCTCTCACAAAAGATATGTTAGCTGAATTGTATGATCATCTCATGCAAGCTCGGGCAGAGGATGTATATGACTGCGCTTTGCGTGGAGAAATTCTTTTAACAGACGAGGCTCTTGATGCAATGCATGCAAAAGGATTGTCCGTAAGGGATGTTATCGATCATATAGAAGTACCTAACCCTAAACATATTTAATCTACAAAGCTGCCTAAAGACTTGCAGGATGCAAGAAACATCTGCAATGTGAGAAATTAGGTTTGCAAGGTTTAAGGGCACATTCGGGGCATTCTTTGGAAGTACATTTCTTACAGTGAGAATAGCATTGTTCAACGCATTCTTTAGTTGCGCATTCTACTTCACAGAATGTTCGGGGCGTTGTAGTACATCCTCCACAGCCTAAAGCCATTATATATCCTTTGGGACAACGCATTTGCGAAGAATCGCAAGAGGTAGACTCATCAGGACAAACAGTGTTTGTAAAAGAAATAGAAGGCGTAAGAGTAGATTCTTTCTCTGTACAGGCTGTTATATGTATTCCCAAGATAATAAGAGCAAAAAGGGGAGAGATTTTAAGCATTTGTCTTTTATTAAGATTTGGTAGTTTATTCTTTATCCTAAGATATAAAGAAAATTTTAATAGTTTAAAATATCTTTTCTTATTAACAACTCTGGGGTATGCTTAACCTTAATAACAAAAATCAAATTAATTATACCTGGGAGGGATCATGCATAAAAGACCCCTATCTCCGCATTTACAAATTTACAAACCACAGTGGACCTCGGTGTTGTCTATTTTCCATCGGTTCAGTGGGATGGCTCTTTTTGGGGTATTAGTCTTTGTAAGCACATGGCTTTTAAGTGGATATCAAGGAAAGGAATCTTACGAGAGTTTTTTAGAAGTATGCCGGCACCCTTTTGTAAAGGGTGTTCTTTTTTTATTGGGGGTTGTCTTTATCTATCATTTCTTAAATGGCCTTCGGCATTTAGTTTGGGATACAGGAAAAGGGCTTAGCTTACACACGGCAAAAAATTCTGCTCTTTTAGTGATGATCTTAACTGTTTTTTTAAGTTTCTTATGGGGAAGATGGGTTTGGGGAGGTGGGTAATGGCTTTAGCAGAATTTCAAGAGACTAGTGTAGAGCAAGAAGAGATGCGCACAGCCTTTAAAGTTGTAAGCTATTTAGGATCTGCCCATACAGGGGTTGTTTTTTGGTTGTTACAGCGTATCAGTGCTCTGATAATTGGTATTTTTTCCATATGGGGAATTCTCGAACTTTTTAAGGGAAAATTCGCTACTTATGAAACTTTTTCTGCTTGGATGTATAGTCCTTGGAATAAGGCAGGGTTTCTTTTTTTAATATTTGCTGTCGCTATACATAATACCTTAGGATTCCAAGTAATTGTTGAGGATTATATCCGGTCTTTATATCTTAAGATGGTTTGTATCTTTCTTATGCGTATTATCTCTATAGGGCTTTTCCTTATTTGCCTTGTATGCCTCTTAAAAATATAAGAATACGACATGGAAGCATACCCTATTACTGAGCATATATTCGACGTCATTATTGTAGGAGCTGGGGGGGCAGGACTTAGAGCCACCCTTGGAATGGCCACACATGGTCTAAATACGGCTTGTCTTACAAAGGTATTTCCAACACGTAGTCATACCGTTTCAGCTCAAGGTGGTATAAGTGCTTCTTTAGGGAATATGGGCCCAGATAATTGGCAATTTCATATGTATGATACAGTAAAAGGGTCTGATTGGCTTGGGGACCAAGATGCTATTGAATATATGTGCCGTAATGCAGTTTCTGCAGTTATTGAGTTAGAGCATTTAGGGGTGCCTTTTTCTCGTACAAAGGAAGGTAAGATTTATCAGCGTCCTTTTGGAGGGCATACCATAAATTATGGGAAAGAAATTGCCCACAGGGCGTGCGCTGCAGCCGATAGAACGGGGCATGCTATTTTACATACGCTGTATCAACAATGTTTAAAGCATAAAG
>CAYUAL010000122.1:4026-4572 GCA_964442815.1 uncultured Alphaproteobacteria bacterium
AAGCCCAATTTTTTGTAGAATATATCGTTCTTGATCTTTTGTGGGATAAGCAAGGTTCTATCCAGGGCGTTTTAGCTTGGTGCTTAGAAGATGGGTCGTTGCATCGATTCCGAGCACCTTTGACGGTAATGGCCACCGGGGGATATGGGCGTGCATACCTTTCTTGTACAGGAGCTCATACGTGTACGGGAGATGGGAACGCTATGGTTCTCAGGGCTGGACTTCCTTTGCAGGATATGGAGTTTGTGCAGTTTCATCCCACCGGGATTTATGGGGCTGGATGTCTTATTTCTGAAGGCGCGCGAGGAGAGGGAGGGTATCTTACAAATTCTCTTGGTGAGCGATTTATGGCTAAATATGCTCCGACGGTAAAAGACCTTGCTTCTAGGGATGTTGCAAGTCGTGCGATTACTGTTGAGATTCTAGAAGGACGAGGGATTGGGCCACATAAAGATTATGTTCATCTTCATTTGGAGCATTTAGATCCTAAAATTTTGGAGGAACGTTTACCGGGCATTTCTGAAACAGCCAAAATATTTGGAGGGA
>CAYUAL010000123.1:0-4385 GCA_964442815.1 uncultured Alphaproteobacteria bacterium
TTCAGGGAACAGTTGCCAAATTTTTTGGATACAAGATACTCTGACCACTTCTCCAATACTCAACCGCTCAAAAGCAGGAGATATTTTGTCTTTTCCTTCTATTACGCTACGATACTTAATAGCTTTTTGAGGACCAATAAAATGTAGCCGACCGGCTAAAGTCCTATAAAATTTTCCTATCTGCAACGGCATAAGCGTTTGCGTACAGTTATATGCTGAAAAAGGGGGAAACCCTATGCCACTAATCCGTAATGCTGTTTCCATTGGGGGAGTCCTTTTAAAATTAAATAAGCAGTCATTGCGAGGGCCGAAAGGCCCGTGGCAATCCAGAATAAATAAGTTGCTGCGTAGCAGCCCTATATAAAACAGATAGAGAGCTCTAAAGCTCAAATTATTTTACTGGATCACCACGCCTACTATCGCTACGCTTCCGTAGGCTCGTGATGACGTTTAATCAAAACCTTATAAGTATCTTTTGCTGTATAGAGGCTTTTTTTGTGGTCAATAATACCTGCTTCTATACACCTAAAAATGCCTTGATAAGACTCTGGTAGATCTAATCTTTTTCCATCCAAAGCTTGTCGCGTAGAGAGCATCAGTTGCAGCACTTCTTGAGAGCCTAAATAAGCACTCACATGCAAAAGAGAAAACTGAATCAAACTTCTTTCCCAAGAATACGAAAAATCCTCCAATACACACTGTACATAAGGAAAAGTAGGCTCTTGGAGTAAGTGGCCATAAATACAATACTGCGTCCTTTCTGAAAGATACGTCTGCAAAATACCTAAAAACTGCGTTTCTATCATGGGAAAGCCTGTATGAGAAAAGTCGTCAGATGGAACTTCCGTAGATAAAAAGGCACAGAAATACTTCGAAATTCTTTTTCTTTCCACAAGATTTTTAAATGCGGCACATATACGTGCTCAAGCATCAAACTTCCCCGAAAAGTAAGGTGATATATTGCCTTGGCCCCTTCACTAAAGGATGTATTTTTAGGTATAAGCGAAACCCAATGCTCTCCTAACTTCTCCCACTTTTCTATAAATCCCCCTTTTTGATCAGTCTCTAACGTCCGTAAGAGCAAGATAACTTTATCCTGGAAGTCAGCAATTGGCGGTTTGTGCATCAAAGTCTCCAAGTTTTATAAGGTGCGAGAATTTTTCGAATGCGAACATCCTCTCTTACATTCTCCCAGGATCGCTGCTCATAAAGCTGGGCCACAGATAAAAGAAGCGCATATCGTAACGCAGGAGACAGTTTTTCCTTTGTCTCACTTAACCCTGCTAAATACGTAACTTCCAAAAAACTACTTTCAGAAAAACTTCCCTTCACAGAAATATGATCTGGCGGAAAGAGCTCCACTTGGCTTAAAGGAAGACTTTTTGTTGTTTTCCCCTGTCCATCTCTTTCTTCAACAGACAGAATTTTTTGGATAGGGCTATGGGGCAACCTGTAATAAAAAGTCTTGTTTTTATGTATGCGCTGTCTATCTAAAGGAGAAAAGGAAGCTTTCCACATTTGAGTCAGAAAACTCTGTTGAATATATTCTTCCAAAGACGTCCGACTCATTTGGATATAAAGTCCTAATAAGCCGTCTTCGTGGTTTCCTGTTAAGCGCAGATGAGCTTTGACCTCATCGATGTTCATAGGCTCTTCTCGAGGTCCTTCTAATAAGATTGCTTGCATGATGAGAATCCTTAGGTTGTCATGCCGAATTTAATTCGGCATCTCAAATAGCATAAACAGATCCCGACTCCGAAGGAGCGTGTAGTCAATCAAGTTCGAGATGTCACCTTTTTTGTATGTTTACGCTCCAAAACGTACAATCTTAATGGATTCAAAGTTTACCACATCGCCGCCAACGCGTTTGGTTGCATAGAATTCTACATAGGGCTTCGCACTATAAGGATCCCGCAAAACATGCATCTGGACACGATCCACAACTTGGTATCCCTCCTTAAAATTGCCAAAAGCTATGGCAGACGTTGCTTCCTCCTCATCCAATCCAGGCATTTCTTCCAAGATGATCACAGGGTACCCTAAAAGCGTGGGCTGCATACCTAAAGCAAGTCCAGGCTGCCAAAGATAATTACGATTAGCATCTTTTAAAGTACGCACTAATTGATGGGCCAAACGCGACATAACCCAACATGCTCCGTTTAAGTATTGCGATTTTAAAGCTTCCACGGTCTCAAAGAGAACGTCGGCTCCCCGTCTTTCTTCAAATCCTCCGACTTTGCCTGTAAGAATATGTTCCAGCCTACCCCATTCCCAATCGTCTTTTTCCACAGATTCATAGGCTAAGAATCCTTTTGGCTTTTGCTCTCCATCTCCATTTACGAAAGCCTGGTTTTCAATCTTTAAGAATTTTTCTCCGATCTTTTCAGCCAACCATTCTTCCACATTAACCTGAGCATCATCCAAAAGCTTTTGCGTCGCTCGTGGTTTGGCATAGATCTCATGTACGGGAATTTTGAGCTTTGTGAGTGTAGGCGTTCCCGTCTCTGGTCTTTCTGCTTTTTCTAAGACCCATCCGGCGTCTAATTCTTCTTTATCAACTAAAATCTCTACCGCATCCGTGGAAATATTCGTCACCCGCGCTAAAGATCGAAAAGCCAACGGTGAAGAAAGAACCTTAATCATCTGGTCCTGAATATAAGTAGGAATTAAATAGCCCCCTTCGGTTCCAGGCTCGCTACTTAGAGCTTTTTGCTCTAGACCATGGTCAAAGCCTTTACGAATATAATCAACAAAAGCTTTACTATAAGGACCTTGCGAAGGTTTTATTTCTTGAATTTCCGGCCGGCGACTTTTCTTTTCCAAAAGCGTTACGCGTTCCTGAGCTTTCTCCAGTTCTTCATTCAGACGATGTACCTTCTCCTCTACCAATGGATCTATCGTCCCTTTTTTCTCTAACACGGAAAATCGCTCCTCCATGCCTTCTTTAAACTCGTGAAACACATGCCCCAAAGCATCTATGTTTTCTTTTAGTGTGATTGTATCCATTTTCTTTCTCCTTTTCTGTTAAAAATAAACCCGTCATCGCGAGGACTCGAAGAGGACGACGCGATCCAGGATAAATATGCGAGCTCGTAAGAGCTCTCTATACAGTAATTATAAAGAGCTGCTACGCAGCCAGTATTTATCCTGGATTGCTTCGTCGGGATAATCCCTCCTCGCAATGATAATTTGGTTTAACCCAATAAAAAAACCCGCCAGTACGGCGGGTTTTTATCCAAAAATTTCAAGTTTAAAGTTTAGCTGTTAATCTTCCTCCTCCTGCTTTAGCCTCCTCTGCCGGTTGAAAACTTGAAGAGCCTGCTCTAACTACCACATTTAAGCTGATACCCAGCTTACTTAACAAATTCCTTGTAAAACCTGGCGCTATTTTCAAAGCCTCCTGTATGGCGGGATTATCTCTCACATGAGGCCCAGCTTTATGATATTTCATAATATTTTTGCTTGCTACATCACAGCAAAAAGCCTTAAATGCCTCTTGGATAACAGGATCATTGTCCCCTTCCTTAAGATATCTAACTAAAATTTCCTGCGTTCTTGTGTCTAGCATTGTATCAGTGAATCGATTAGCAGCAAACATCTTAAGCAGCTCAAAATCTCTTTCTTTTGCTTTAGCTATATGAGCTTCTCTCTCTGTTTCTGCAATACCAAAACCACTTTGATCTAGTCTAAAAAATAAGACTAAAAGAAGCGAAGCATTGGGTTTTGGCGATGTATATTTTGCTAAACTTTGTAAAGTATCATAGCTCACTTTTAATACATCACCTATTTTTCCTTGTGCTATACATAGTCTTCCTAATTTGCATTCTCTCCTATTTATTTCATCTTGTAATACTCTCATTTTTGGGTCCAATAATCTTTCTAGTTCTTTTTTTGCTTCGCTTATAAGATCTAGCACTTCATCCAACTCAGTTTTTCCTATATATCTCAAACTTCTATTTGATACCTCATCAGAGAATACATCAAAATCCATTCCGATCTTTCTTCTGTTACTTAATTCTGTAGATAGATTCCAAATACGCTGGCATTCAAAATAAATTCTAGGAGCTGCTTTCTGTGAAAAAGGATGGTCTGTCCCCATGTCATCAGTAAACTTTAGAGTAGAAGCCACCAACGCTCCAACTAAGCGTTCATAATTTAAGTCTTCTGTCTCACCCATAGCGTATACTGAAATACTATTAATAATAACACTCATGATTAACAAAAATGCTTTTACATAACTCACTTTTTAAATTCCTTTTGTAAAATTAAGAATGTATTTTTAACATACCCGACAAAAATTCCATGATATTTTTTAACTTTTCGAAAAAATTTTTCTTTTAGTGTGATTGTATCCATTTTCTTTCTCCTTTTCTGTTAAAAATAAA
>CAYUAL010000124.1:0-4373 GCA_964442815.1 uncultured Alphaproteobacteria bacterium
CTCTTACTTCGCTTGACTTTTTGGGGTTTGGTCTTCCCCCAGGATCTGCCTCTTTAGGAGAACTTCTAGCGCAGGGTAAAAACAATCTCCATGCCCCCTGGCTTGGGTTTGTTGGATTTTTAAGTGTAGCCGGACTCCTGGCTCTTATTACGTTTATTGGAGAAGCTGTGCGAGATGCTTTTGATCCCCGGAAGGTGTTCTAAATGACGACGCCTTTACTTTCTATTCAAGATTTATCCGCTAGCTTTAAAGCTGATCCCAAAGAGATCCAAGCTGTCCAAAATCTCTCTTTCTCTATTTATCCTCAAGAAACCGTAGCCATCGTTGGGGAAAGTGGTTCTGGAAAATCCGTAACAGCTTTTTCTATTTTAAAGCTTCTGCCCTACCCTAAAGCGTTTCATCCCTCTGGGTCTATTATTTGGGAAGAACAAGACCTTTTAAAAGCATCTGAACCGACTTTGCAAAGAATCCGAGGCAATACGATAGGGATGGTCTTTCAAGAGCCCATGACCTCTCTTAACCCCCTCCATACAATTGAAAAACAATTAACAGAATCCCTTCTTCTTCACGGAAATTATAAAAAGAAAGAAATTCCTGGACGTATTTTGGAGCTGCTTCATCTTGTACATCTACGAGATCCTGAGAAACGCTTGAAAGCTTACCCGCACCAACTTTCAGGAGGAGAGCGTCAGCGCATTATGATTGCCATGGCCATTGCCAATAATCCTAAACTTCTTATTGCAGATGAGCCTACAACAGCGTTGGATGTAACCATCCAAGCTGAGATTTTAGATCTCTTAAAAGAACTTCAGCACCGTCTAAAAATGGCTGTGCTTCTTATTAGCCATGATATCGATGTTGTTCGATATACGGCGCATCGCGTTCTTGTCATGCATCATGGAAAGCTTGTAGAAGAAGGCACCCTTCCCAAAATCTTTACGCATCCTAAAGAAAATTATACAAAACACCTTATTGCTTCTGAGCCTAAAGGACTTGCTATCCCCCTTTCCGTCTCTCTCGAAACATCGCCCCCTCTTTTAAAAGCCAAAAATATAACCGTAGACTTTCCCATTGAGAAAAGCTTTTTTGGGAAGATTCTAGAGTCTTATCGTGCTTTAGATAATGTTTCTTTCCATGTTCAACCAGGAGAAACCTTAGGTATTATAGGAGAAAGTGGCTCCGGAAAAACCACTTTGGCATTATCCCTTCTTCGTTTCTTAAAAGCGCAAGGCGATATTTCTTTTGAAGGTGCTGACCTTCAAAATTTATCTGGAAAAGCGCTTCTCCCTTTCCGTCGTTTTTTACAAGTGGTTTTTCAAGACCCCTTTAGCTCCTTAAATCCGCGTCTAAGCGTTTCGCAGATTATTGCCGAGGGTCTTAAAGTCTATAATTTGGCCAAAACAAAAAAAGAAGCTCTTACACAAGTAGAGTCTATCCTTGAAAAAGTAGGGTTAGATGCTTCTTATTTATGGCGTTATCCCCACGAACTCTCTGGAGGGCAACGTCAACGCATTTCTCTTGCTCGCGCACTTATTATAAATCCTAAACTTCTTATTCTGGATGAGCCTACTTCTGCTTTAGATCGCTCTGTTCAATCACAGCTTTTAGATTTATTAAAAGAGCTTCAAAAAGAAAAACAAATTTCTTATCTTTTCATAAGCCATGATTTAAAAGTCATTCAGTCCATTGCTCACCGTGTTCTTGTCCTCCAAAAAGGCAAAATTGTGGAACAAGGCAATACACTCTCTATCTTAAAAAATCCTAAAGATCCCTACACACAACGACTCTTAAAAGCCGCACATTTTTCTGTTTAAATAATGCAAAAATATTTTCTTGCAGAGCCCTTGAATATTAAAAAATAATACATATATTTATTATGGTAAAGTATTTATAACAATTCTTCTTTTCTTAGGGAGTATATTCTAAAAAAGAAGGTTTATTTTATTTGAGTATATTCTTATGCCACACCAAAAAGTATTTTCTGTTGGAGATGTTGTTGTATACCCTTGTCGTGGCATTGGGTCTATTAAAGATATTGAAACCCAAGAAGTTGCCGGACATTCTCTTCAAGTCTATGTCATTAGCTTTAATCAAGACAAATTAATCTTGCGCCTTCCTTTATCTAAAGCTCGTAGCGCAGGATTAAGATCTTTAAGCAGTACAGATGCTCTTGAAAAAGCCTTTAGCGTTCTTAAAACGCCACCCCAAATCAAAAAACTTATGTGGAGTAAACGAGCACAAGAATATGAATTAAAGATTAATTCTGGAAACCCTGCATCTATTTGTGAAGTGTTAAGAGATTTATACAAACCGTCTTCTAGAGAAGAACAATCTTTCTCTGAGAGGCAGCTTTACCAAGCTGCTCTGCACCGCTTGGCTCTAGAAGCTGCAGAAGTACAGCAAAAACCTCTTGATCAAATCATTGAAAGTATTGAACACCAGCTTTCCATGCGCTACGCTAAGGCTTCTTGATTTTATGAAGATCACACCAAGTTTTGGCCCGTCTTAATTATTCTGAATGCTAATCCTCCAGTTATACTAGAGGGAATAGGAAAAAGAAAAACTTATTTCGTATTACCCCGCCTCAAAAAGGCTGGAATTTCTAGATCCTCTTCTACTTCACTAGCCTCTATACCAGGAAGTGTGCCTTGTTTTTGCGACGTAGACTTAGAAGCGATCCTTCCCTCTTCTTCCTCATTCTGAATAAAACGAGAAATATTTCCTTCTTCTGGACCTTTATTTTTTGAAAAAGAAAACCCTGTTAGTTTTTCGAGGAAAGAAAATTTCTTAAATGGACTCTTCAACCCCTCTTGCTGCTCCTCTTGCCTTTTTCCTGAAAAAGAAGCTCTCCTTGAGTTATCACTATGAGAAGCTGACGTAGGTACAGAAAATACATCATCTTCCGTACTTTCTACATTTTCCACTTTCTGAGAAGCAGCTGCCACCCTAATGGCAGTTTCTTCCATAGAGGACAATATTTCTTCTTTTTCTGCCACTTCTTTAGGTTGCTCTAATGTATGCATACCTGTAGTAGGCGCAGAACCTGCTATTCCACTAAACCCTTGAATAATAGATGGCTCTTTTTCTCCTGTTTTGGTAGGAGTGCTTCCAGCTGGCACATGAAGTTGAGACTGACGATGAGGAAACATATGGGTATTTTGAGCGTCAATACCAGTTGCTACAACAGATACGCGCATTGTTCCTTCCATCTTCTCATCAAAGGTAGACCCAAATATAATTTGGGCATCTCCATCGACTTCTTCGCGAATACGATTAGCAGCCTCATCAACCTCAAATAAGGTCATATCGAATCCACCAGTAATATTAATTAGTACTCCTCGAGCGCCCCTCATAGAAACATCATCAAGAAGAGGATTAGAGATAGCAGCCTCAGCTGCTTCAATCGCACGACGATCTCCTTTTGCCTCACCTGTTCCCATCATAGCCTTACCCATCTCACTCATAACGGAACGAACATCCGCAAAATCCAGATTGATAAGACCTGGCATTATCATCAGGTCTGTAACACCACGCACACCAGAGTATAAAACATCATCAGCCATCTTAAAGGCATCTGCGAATGTTGTTTTCTCATTTGCAATACGAAAAAGATTTTGGTTGGGGATAATAATGAGTGTATCAACATATTGCTGAAGTTCTTCAATTCCTTTTTCCGCAAGACGCATACGCTGCGCTCCTTCAAAATGGAAAGGTTTTGTTACAACTCCCACAGTCAGAATCCCCATATCACGAGCAGCCTTTGCCACAACAGGGGCAGCACCAGTGCCTGTCCCTCCCCCCATACCAGCTGTAATAAAGAGCATATTAGAGCCCTTGATATATTCTGCAACCTCGTCTAAAGCTTCTTCAGCCGCAACACGACCTACCTCTGGACGGGATCCAGCCCCTAACCCACGGGTAGCGCCCATTCCCAACTGTACTCGTCTCTCAGAAAGAGACTGTCCTAGGGCTTGGGAGTCTGTATTACAAACTATAAATTCTACACCCTCTAGTTTAGAACGAATCATGTTATTAACGGCATTACCACCTGCTCCCCCTACACCTACAACAGTAATACGAGGCTTTAATTCTACATAAGGACCATACTTACCCGCGGAACTTTTAAGAGAAGATTGTGACAGATTCATCCGTTAACTCCATTATCAAAAAATACATTATATAAAAAGGACTATATCTTAAAATAAAAAAAAACTATATCTTAAAATCGCACTCACAATATTCGAAATAAAATAACTTTTAAAGGGCTTTCTAAAAACTTTTTTTAAACCAACTCAATAATTTAAATTTCCTAAAGAAAAATCGACTTTTAAGAGGCTTTTCTTTCCAATATTCCTGCGCAAAATCTAAAAGAC
>CAYUAL010000125.1:0-4262 GCA_964442815.1 uncultured Alphaproteobacteria bacterium
AAAGCGTGCACTCCAAATAAAACCAGATCTTACACGTCGAATATTAGAAGAATTGGGAATACCTGAAGATTTTACAGCTTTCCCAAGAAAATCTAGGTCAACTGCGCCTGCAAAAACAAGCAATACTGATGAATAATCTTCAGCTACCGAATAAGGAAAACTTTTATCTAAAGCCTGTCTGTAATGGACAGGCTTTTTTTATCTCACCTCAATAATGAACTAAAAGAAAATAATCTTTATTTATTCTCTTTTTAAATAAGGATATACTGACCATCACATTTTTAAGGAGGTAACAATCATGGCTGTACTTGTAGGTAAAAAGGCCCCAAACTTTAAAGCAAAAGCTGTATTTTCTAATGAAATTAAAGATATTAAGTTAGATGATTATCTAGGCAAATACGTTGTTCTCTTTTTCTATCCTCTTGATTTCACATTTGTGTGCCCCACAGAACTTCATGCCTTTCAGGCGCGTTTAGAAGATTTCAAAAAATTGAATGCTGTTGTTTTAGGATGCAGTGTTGACAGCCACTTTTCCCATAAGGCTTGGTTAGATACCCCTAAAGATAAAGGCGGTATTCAAGGTATTCAGTATGGCATTATTTCTGATTTAGGAGGCAAAATTGCTAAAGAATACGACGTGCTTGCAGATGAGGATATTGCTTATAGAGGTCTTTTCCTGATCGATAAAGAAGGTATTGTGCGCCATCAGCTTGTTAACGATCTTCCTTTAGGTCGCAGCGTGGAAGAAGCTCTTAGAATGCTAGAAGCTTTACAACATGTGGAAAAACATGGCGAAGTATGCCCTGCAAACTGGAATAAAGACAAGCCTGCCATGAAACCTACTCATGAAAGCACATCTGATTATCTTCAAAAATACCAAAAATAATCTCTTTGAATCTAGTTTTATCCTTTTAAAGAGGGTTAAAACCCTCTTTTTTAAATTAACTTTCGATAGAAAAAAGTGTATGTAGGAGAATGCATACATATATACGTAAAATTAATAAGGATCATTTCATGTCTTCTTTTCTTGCTGAGCGTCTTCGATCTGTTAAACCCTCTCCAACTCTTACCATTGCAACCCTTGCGCAAAAATTAAAAGCAGAAGGGGAAGACATTATCAGCCTTAGCGCGGGAGAACCAGATTTCGATACACCTACTCATATTAAACAAGAGGGGCATGCTGCCATTGATCGGGGAGAAACAAAATATACAGCTGTAGAAGGAACCCTTACCCTACGAAAAGCAATTTCAGAGAAATTTGAAAAAGAAAATGGTATTACCTATGATCCTTCCGAGATTGTCGTATCTGCCGGTGCAAAGCATCTTATTTTTGAAGCCTTCATGGCAACTTTAAATCGTGGAGATGAGGTTATTATTCCAGCCCCCTATTGGGTATCTTATCCAGATATTGTCCTGCTTTTTGAAGGAACGCCTGTTTTTGTACCAACAACAGCGAAAGAGGGCTTTAAAATAACTCCAGTTGCCTTAGAAAAAGCTATCACATCCAAAACAAAGTGGCTTATTCTTAACTCCCCTAACAATCCCACTGGAATGATGTATACAGCTGAAGAACTTAAAGCCTTGGCCGTTATCCTCCGAAAATATCCTCATGTTTATGTCCTGTCGGATGACATATATGAGCACCTCGTATTTGAAGGTTTGACTTTTACAGCTCTAAGTACTGTCGCTTCTGATCTTAAAGAACGTATTTTAACTATTAATGGTGTCTCAAAAACTTTTGCCATGACAGGATGGCGTATTGGGTACGCTGGTGGCCCAAAAGCTCTTATGAATGCCATTACCACCATACAATCTCAAAGCACCTCAAGCATATGTTCTATTGCGCAAGCAGCTACTGTTACTGCTCTTAAATCTCCCAAAAACTTTTTAAAAGATTTTAAGACCTCGTTTGAAGAAAGACGAAACCTTATTGTTAGACTTTTAAATGATATTCCTGGTATCACTTGCCTTAAACCTGATGGGGCTTTCTATGTATTTCCTTCCTGTGAAGGCCTTATTGGGAAAAAAACACCAAAAGGAATACCTTTAGAAACAGATACTGCTGTAGTTACATATTTTCTAGAAGAAGCTAAAGTAGCTGTTGTCCCTGGTAGCGCTTTTGGGTTATCTCCCTACTTTAGAATCTCTTATGCTACAAGCAAGGATCTACTTGAGAAAGCTTGCTTCCGTTTAGAAGAAGCTGTTTTAAAGCTTATATAAAACTTCTTTCTTAGAGAAAGTTATCCTTATTATGAAGAAAGCGAAAAAGTGGATACCTCTGGCTATACTTGTCTCATTGCTAGGGTTATTTTTTTATTTTCATCTCTATCAGTATCTCTCTTTTGAGACATTAAAAACATATCGAGAAACTTTATTTACATGGAAACAAGATAATTTTCTTTTATTTTTGCTCATCTTTGCAGGAATTTATATTCTCACCTATGCATGCTACATACCTGGTGCTGCTACTTTTTTAGCAATAGTAGGTGGTTTTGTGTTAGGCCCTTTCTTAGGAACAGTAGTTATTACTGTTAGTGTTACTTTAGGTGCTCTTATTGTCTACTTAGCAGTACACTTAGCCTTAAGAGATTATGTAGAGAAAAAAGCTTCTAAATGGGTAAAACGTTTAGAAAAAGGCTTCCATGATAATGCTTTTTCTTACTTAATAATGCTCCGTTTACTTCCTTTTCTCCCTTACTGGCTTGTAAATATGACCGCTGCTTTACTTAATATTCCCCAGAGAATATTTCTTAGTGCAACTTTCTTAGGCGTTCTTCCTCGCATTCTTATTTTAACTACGATAGGATACGGATTAAATGAATTATTCGTCATAGAAGGTTTGTCCGATTTTAAGATCTTATCTCATCCTAAAATGCTGTTACCTCTATTAGGCTTAGTGCTTCTATCTTTTTTGCCTTTTATTTATAGGCGCGTATCTTCTTTCCTTAAAAAAAGAAGAAGAGAAAAAAAACATCTCTCTTAGGTTTATAACAATGGCTGTTTCTTTTAATAAGTTGGAAGAATTACGTTGCCTTCTTAGGAATCAGAAAATAAATGGCTATATTTTGCCCTATGGGGATGAATTTCAAAATGAATATCTTCCAGAAGCGACAAAACGTTTTTTATATATAACTGGATTGGAGAGTTCTGCTGGACTTTGCATTATTTTAGAAGAAACAGCCGCTGTTTTTGTAGATGGGCGGTATATTCTCAAAGCAACTCAATCTTTAGACCCGCAGCTCTTTAAAGTCCTGCTCTGGACATCTGAAAATGTAAAAAATTTTTTACAAACACATACCTCTAAGGGGTTTACTTTAGGATATGATCCTTGGGTTTTAACAGAGCGTGAGTATTCTTCTTTTACAGAGTTAGGAGATTCCTTAGGTCTTTCCTTAAAAAAACTTTCTTACAATTTAGTAGATAAAATTTGGGAAGACCGACCTTCCATGCCTTCTACTCCTGTACAAGAATATCCTCTTTCCTATGCAGGCGTTCCTTGGAAGGAAAAGGTCAGTAATATAGCGAACTTGCTCCAACAAGAAAAAGCAGAAGTATGTATTCTTTGTGGTCCGGAAAGTATTAATTGGCTCTTAAATATTCGTGCGCGAGATATTGCATGCATTCCTGTAGCTCTGTGCCGTGCTTTTATCTTTAAAGAGGGTAAAGTTTCTCTTTTTATAGAAAAAGAAAGAATCCCTGAAGCTCTTTTAAAGGGGTGGGAGGATTGTGTTACTCTCCTCCCTCCTGCGTCTTTTGAGGAAGAAATAAAAAAGCTTACCACGCAAAACAAAAAAGTATGGTATGACCCTACATTCACGCCTATTGCCATATGCCATTTACTTGAAAGCCGTCCTATCTCACTTTTGAGGAAGCAAGATCCTTGCCTTTTACCAAAGGCCATTAAAAACTCTGTTGAAATTAAAAATATACAAGAAACCCACATCAAGGATGGGCGTGCACTTGTGCGTTTTATTGCCAAGCTTAGTACTCTCATTCACGAAGGAAAAATTCTAAATGAAGTAGAAGCCTCCAACCTCCTTCTGTCTTACCGTCAACAAGAAGAAGGCTTTATAGAGCCCAGCTTTCCTACTATCTCTTCTGTCGGTCCCAATGGAGCCATTGTCCATTACCACCCTTCCTTGGAAACAGCAGCTTCTCTTGTCCCTAGCTCTATGTATCTTTTAGATTCGGGCGGGCAATACTTAAGTGGAACGACAGATGTAACTCGTACGTTTTTTCTAGGAGAGGGTACGCCCTCCCCT
>CAYUAL010000126.1:0-4236 GCA_964442815.1 uncultured Alphaproteobacteria bacterium
AGCCACGTCTTTTAAAAGCCCAAAATGATCTGTGCCATTGGTATCTATGAGAAAAACAACTTTCTCCAAGCCTAAGCTTCCTCCCTCCTTGGGGAGGCCGTTTTCTTCTTGCATATAAGGGAGAAGATCTACTTTTAGTTTGGTTCTTTCTAGTTTTAAGTCCGGAAATTCTTTCTGAACCGTTTCTTCTAAAAGAAGGGCTGCTTTTTTGCGTCTTTGAGAAAGGTCAGCGGCTAAGCTTAAATATTTTTGTCCTTTCATAGATACGTCTTTTTCTAATTCCTCTAATTGACGGTCAAGTTTTTCCAGAGAGAAAAGTCTGTTTTGAAGATTCTTATATATCTCTTCTAAAGTATCAGGGGTAGCGTGATGTTTACGAGCGAGACTTCGTAAAGCGTGAAGACGTTCTTCAATGGTTTCAAGAGATTCTTTCTGGTTGGAAAAGGATTGTGTGGCAGCTTGCAATAAGTGATAGGCTTCTTGGTATTCAGAAAAGGCTTTTTCTAGACTTTCTAGGATAGGTTGTGTGAGGATTTTTGTTTCTTCGTTCTCGAGCTTTCCAAGTATCTTAAGACTAGATCGTAGAGACTCTTCTACACTAAAACCACCACGTGTCTCTAGAGCTTCCAAAGCGTTTTGGAAAGTGCGCTCTATTTTGTCCTGGGACTGGAGTAGGAGACGTTTTTGAAGAAGAGTTTCTTCTTCTCCTTTTTGAGGAGAAAAAGCTTCTAGTTCTTGTACATAATGGTGTAAAAGCTCTTCTTCAGCTTTTTCTTTTCGTCCTTCTTCTAGGGTTTGCGTCAAGGAATGGGAGGCTTCTTTCCATTCTTTAAAAGCTTTCTGGACTTCTTTCGTAAGGGGAGTGTGTTCTCCAAAGGCATCCAATAAAAGCGTATGGTCTGTACTTTCTAAGAGGCGATCAAATTGACCATGAATTTCAACCAAGGTTTCGCCTACTTTTTTTAGAAGAGTGATACTTACAGGTGCATCGTTAATAAAAGCACGGCTTTTTCCTTCTTGAGAAAGAATGCGCCTTAAAACCAAAGCAGACGTATCTTGATCATAATTTAGCCCATGTTCTTCTACCAAGGTCCAAACGGGATGACTTTTGCTTACTTCGAATAAAGCCGTTACAGTAGCTTGTGTAGCGCCTTTACGTATAAGATCTGTATCACCACGCGCTCCAAGCCCTAAAGAAAGGGCATCTAAGAGGATAGACTTACCTGCGCCTGTTTCTCCTGTAAAAACAGTAAATCCTTTAGAAAAATCCAACGCGAGGGATTCAATAAGAACAACATCTTGAATGGTAAGAGATACGAGCATTAAAAGAGATTAAAGCCTCTGAATTTCGCGGTCAAGTAGCGGGGTGACAATTAGCGGTGCTATGCAGGTCTATTATCAAAGTCATCCCGAACTTGATTCGGGGTCTCAGGCAGTTTAATAAGATGCTGACTCCGAAGGAGCGGCGCAGCCAAACAAGTTCAGCATGACATTTACTATAGAAAAACAAAAAAGGGGCTTAAAGCCCCCTTTTTCAAAATAGAACTTATTTTATCGGGAGTAATACTCAACCACTAGGTTGGGTTCCATTTGAGTAGGATAAGGGATATCACTTAACTGAGGGGTGCGCACAAAAGTACCCTTCAAATGTTTCCCATCCATGGAGATATAATCTGGGATATCCCGTTCTGCAGATTGGGTAGAAGCAAGAACTACAGTTAAATCCTGAGCTTTGGGAGCAACTTCAATAACATCGCCGTCTTTTACAAGATAAGAAGGAATGTTAACGCGCTTCCCATTTACTAAGATATGTCCGTGGTTAACTGTTTGACGGGAAGCAAAAACGGTAGGAGCAAATTTCATTCGATAAACAACTGTGTCTAAGCGGCGCTCAAGAAGACCTACAAGGTTTTCACCTGTATCACCCTTGCGGCGGGAGGCTTCTTGATAGTAGCGACGGAACTGACGTTCTGTAATGTTCCCATAATAGCCCCTAAGCTTTTGCTTAGCCATGAGCTGAATACCATAATCTGAAGGCTTAACACGTCGCATACCATGCTGACCAGGGCCATATTCTCTGGTATTTATAGGGCTTTTTGGTCTACCCCATAGGTTGACCCCAAGACGACGGTTAATTTTGTACTTTGATTCTAAACGCTTTGTCATGAAACTCTTTTACCTTCTATAAAACTGTATAACCCTGATACCTATACAATTTCACAGCCATTTGTCAAACATTTTTGTAAATTTTATATAAATTCTATTTTGGATTCTGAAGATGTTTTTTCTCTTGGATATTCCATCTATGGTAGATAAGAGATTTAATCATGCCTCGAAGGGTCCTTACTTCTTGCTGGGTCAAATTAATCCGATTAAAAATATTGCGAATGTTTTGAAGCATATCAGGTTTTTTATGGGGAACCCGCCAGAAGTTAGCATGATCTAACTCTTCCTCTAATTGACCTAGAAATCCTTCCATATCTTTATAAGTTGCATAAGCTGTCTTCTTTCCGGTTAACCTTTTAGGAAGTAGATGAGAAGGAGCATGGGCTTGGAGCCACTCATACCCAATCAAAAGAACAGCTTGACTCAGATTTAAAGAATCAAATTCAGGACTTGTAGGAATACTTATATGGGCGTAAGCGCGCATCATATCAACATTTTCAAGGCCAGATTGCTCTGTCCCGAAAAGTATACCTAAGCGTACTCCACTTTGAACTTGCTCCTGCATGTGAACCGCTGCTTCTTTGGGTGTATAAAGGGTCTTGATCATATCTCGTGTTTGAGACGCTGTAGCGTAAACACTATGGAGATCTGCTATTGCTTCTTCAGTTGTTTGGAAAACTGTTGCAGAGTTAAGAACTTCATTGGCGCCTGAGGCCATTTGACGAGTGAATAACTGTAACCAATCTGGTCTAGGGCGTACTAGGCGCAACTCTTTTAACCCAAAATTCATCATAGCACGAGCCGTTGCTCCTATATTACCGCATTCTTTTGGGTCTATAAGGATGACAATAGGTGGGTTTTGAGGAAGAGAATGAATAATCACGAAGTTTTTATTTTTTGCAAAGAAAACTGCCGTTCTGTATCTGTAATATAGTCTCGTGTGAGAGGTATGTTTTCTAAAGATTTAGAAAATTGAATTTGAAATACCATAAATCCTAAATTACGGAAAGCTATTTCTGATCCAGCTAGGTAAAACTCCCACATACGGCAAAAACGCTCATCATATATATTTTTTGCTTCATCCCAATGTTCTATAAAGTTCTTGCGCCAGTGATGTAAAGTTTGAGCATAGTGTGGGTGAAGAACTTCTATATCACTTATATAGAAGTTTAGTTGTTCTAGGGAGGGGACCACCTCTGAAAGAGAGGGACAATACCCACCAGGAAAAATGTATTTACGAATCCAAGGACTCGTAACACCAGGTCCGAAAGATCGTCCAATTGAGTGTAGAAGGGCAATGCCATCAGAAGTTAAAAGACTTTTTATTTTTTGAAAAAAGGTCTTGTAGTAACGTATGCCTACATGTTCAAACATGCCAACAGAGACAATGCGGTCATAAGTACCTTGTTCATGGCGATAGTCGCGTAAATAGAAACGAACTCTATGAGAGAGCCTCATTTGTTTAGCCCGTTCTGTTGCAATTTTTAGCTGTTCTTCCGACAAAGTTAAACCTGTAACTTCTACATCTTCTAAAGCTGCTATGTGAAGGGCAAGCCCTCCCCAACCACTTCCGATATCTAAAACTTTTTGTCCTGGTTTAAGAAGTAATTTCGCTGCAATATGATTTTTTTTATTTAATTGGGCTATATCTAAGCTATCAGATAAATTTTTGAAGTAGGCACAAGAGTATTGTCTATCTGGGTCAAGAAAAAGTTCATAAAGTTGCCTGCTCAAATCATAATGGTGCTTTACATTTTTCTTTGAACGTTTTGATGTGTTGCTTTGTTGAAGCTTTCGAAAGGGGTAAGCAAGAGACTCTAAAAAGAAATTGGAATAATCTTTATCTTTCAAAGAGAGCGTGCAAATATTTAGGAAATCGTAAATAGTCCCTTGCTCAATAGTATAAGAACCATCCATATATCCTTCTCCTAGACTGAGATGTGGGGTTAGGAGAATATCCTTTTTTATTTTTTTTGTATGAAATTGAATGGTAACCTCGGGACCTTTTTCTCCTGAGAAGGTATGACGGCGTCCCTTTGTATCAATAATATGTAACGTTCCTTTTTTTAT
>CAYUAL010000127.1:0-4194 GCA_964442815.1 uncultured Alphaproteobacteria bacterium
TAGTCATTCACGAGCTCCCAAAGTCTGGAGCATGCTTGCATAGCTGATAGGGTACTAGGTAGATTTTTACAATTCGGTTTGCAAAAGTTTTGAATTGTGGTGACCGCCTCACCTATTTGCGACTGTAAAAGCATAAGTTGAGGGGGAAAATTATTAGATTCTACCCTCTGTTCGCAATAAGGAGGTAGAGGCCAATATTGTGCTGGAGCGGATGCAGGTGCTGGAGCAGGAGTAGGATAGTACTGCTGTGCCGGTGCCGGAGCAGGAGTCGGAGCTGGTGTAGGATAGTATTGTTGTGCCGGTGCAGGTGCAGGCGCGGGAGCCGGCGTCGGATAATATTGCGTAGGTGCCGGAGCTGGGGCTGGTGCGGGCGCTGGAGCCGGTACTTGACATCCTGGCGTAGGAACACATGCAGTTTGGCAATAATCCCCAAAAAGCGCAGAACCATTGGATTGCCATGAGTTGCAATCTGATAAAGACACACCCGTTATTCCTGGTTGAAGCTGTGTTTCACAAGTTTGGCAAACAGCACACGCCGGAGAGCAACTTTGTCCCAATGCAAAGGAAGCACTAAAAACATTTAATATAGTTATGCTGCTAATTACTAAAAAAGAAAGATAAAGTTTTCTCATTTTCTTATTACTTTTTTCCTTAATTATAAGCCCGGGAAACCTATAAGATTAGAAAAAGAAGTTACAATAATAATAGTTCTTAAAATTGTAACTTCTTTAATCCTTTACTTTTTTGCTTTAAAATAAATAAAGCAACATAATCTTTACTTACCACCTATTGTAAGAAGATAACCTGCAGGCGGCTCAGCATTACCATTAGTTGTAAAGAAGGCCCCAACATAACAACCAGCTTGCTTTTGAGCATTATCATCTACAAATTGAAACCCTGGACCAGCAGTCACACGGTTCATCCAGCCTACTGAATTAGGATCCTGAAAGCCAGGCCTATTCTGACAATACTGAAAGGCATTATTTACAATGCCACAATTATTTTTTAAACCATTAAAAATATTATTTATGTCTTCTACAGTAAGATTGGTTACTCTACCTGAACCCAGCGATACACCATAACCTGGTAAATTCGCAGCTGTGGCTTGCTCATTTAAGCAATCAGCATTAGCCAAAGAAGCATATACAGATGTACAAGCAATAACAGAATAGATTATTTTTCTCATTGTTTTTCCCCTTTAGTGTTATAGAGCACTGCAATCTTTTGAGTGCTATTTTTTTTGAGTGTAACTTAATAGGATCTTATGTCAATGCTCTTATTTCTTTAGAAAGCACCCTTGTCATGCATTTTTAGATATGGACCCAAGTTCTGCATGATACTTTGCCAATGCCTGTTTCAGCGTTAAGAAATCATGCCAGGCTTCTCGTTTTTTAGAGGGAGACCGCAAAAGATACGCTGGGTGATATGTTGCAAGAGCAGAAATAGGTGTCTGGCGTCCTGCATGGGTGTAACTTTGCCACCGTCCTCGCAAACGAATAATACCTTCCTGCGTATTCAAAAGTGCTTTTACAGCTGTTCCTCCTAAAAGAAGAAGAAGTTTAGGATTTACAAGATCGATATGGCGTTCTAAAAATGGCAGATATAAAGCTATCTCAGCCGTTGTTGGCTGTCGATTTCCAGGAGGCCTATAAGGTACAACATTGGTAATATATACATTTTCTGTTCGACTCATACCCGCAGCCGCCAGCATCTTATCAAGCAACTGCCCGCTCAACCCCACAAACGGACGCCCTTGACGATCTTCATCTGCTCCTGGTCCTTCTCCAATGATCATTACAGGCGCATGAGATACCCCTTCCCCAAAAACTAAATTTTGAGCAGATTTTTTTAAGGGACATCCCTCAAAGGCTTGCATAACCTTTTTAAGATCTTCTAGAGAATGTACATCTTTTAATTTTTTCTCCGTTTGCAACCGTGTCTGGTCTGGCGCAATCTGAGGAAATGTCTCTAAAAGAGACGACTCTTTTTTAGGTTCTTCTGATAGAGAAACACCTTCAAGCCTATTAATTGGTTTATCTCCTATAAAGGGATCTACACCTATATTTTCAAGCCATTCAGTAGTCTTTTTCATATTTCTTTATCTTCAATGTCATCCCGCGACTTGATCGCGGTATCTGGGATAAATAACTCAAGCTCCTTAGAGTACTCAACTGTCATCCCGCGGTTTAACCGCGGGATCCAGAGATCTTTCAGGTTACCCTGGACCCCGCTATCAAGTTGCGGGGTGACAATTTTAGACATCCTCTTATACCATTCCATGGCATTGTTTATATTTCTTCCCAGATCCACAAGGACAAGGATCATTGCGACGTACATTCCCTTCCCAAGTAGCAGGATCCTTCTCATTAAAGCCACGCTTTTTAATAGGTGTAGCGGTTTGCTTTACAGAGTCTATGGTAGCCTCTGTTGTTTCTTCGCGCGCTATTTCTTCTATGGGGGAATCGCCTACGGTAATACCTAACGTTTCTAATATTTGCGCAAGCTCTTCTGGAGAAGATTCATGGGCATTGGGATTCACACCATGAGGAAGTTCAAGAGCACTTGGGGAAATACTCCCTTCTAAAGAAAGATGAGATAGACCAGCCACTATACTCTGACGCAAGCTATTTAAAAGGCCTTGGAACAAACTGAAAGCTTCATGCTTATACTCATTAAGAGGATCCCGTTGCGCATAAGCTCGCAGGTTAATACCATCTCGCAAATGGTCTAATACAAGCAAATGCTCTTTCCAGCCTTGATCCAAAAGACGAAGCAGCATATTTTTCTCAATCGTTCGCAACAAGGGCCCTGAGTATTTCTCTTCTTTCTCAGCCATCAGTGCATCTGATGCATGCAAAATTCTGTTTTTAATTTCTGTCTCAGCAATCCCCTCTTCCTTTGCCCATTCTTCAACAAGAAGATCCAAGTTAAGAATGTCCTTGCACTCTTTCTTTAGCATCGGAATATCCCATTGTTCTGGGTAAGCATGCTCAGGAATAGCACGTCTTACAACCTCCCCAATAAGATCATGCCGCATTTCTGTAAGAAGATCTTTCAAATCTGCAGACTGCATAATTTCAAGGCGCTGATCGTAAATGACTTTACGCTGATCATTCATCACATCGTCATATTTCAAGAGATGTTTACGAATATCAAAGTTGCGTGCTTCCACTTTCTGTTGGGCTTTTTCAAGGGCTTTGTTAATCCAAGGATGGATAATTGCTTCACCTTCTTGCAATCCAAGTCTTTGCAAAACGGTGTCTAGCTTTTGGGAGCCAAAGATACGCATCAGATCATCCTCTAAAGAGAGGAAAAACTTAGAAGCTCCTGGATCTCCTTGACGCCCAGATCGGCCTCGTAGTTGGTTATCAATACGACGAGATTCATGGCGCTCAGTCCCAATCACATACAAACCACCAGCATCTCGCACAACTTGCGCATCATGTGCAATTTCAGCTTTTATCTTTTCTTTTAATTCTTCTGTGGCTTCCTGTAATCCTTGGGCTTTCATTGCTTGTTCTAAGCGCACTTCATAACTACCACCCAACTGAATATCTGTTCCACGGCCAGCCATGTTAGTAGCAATAGTAATAGCTCCTGGCCTTCCCGCCTCTGCTACAATCTTAGCTTCTTGCTCATGATAACGAGCGTTTAGGACCTGGTGAGGGATTTTTTTCTGCGTTAAAAGCTGAGAGAGAAGCTCTGATTTCTCAATGCTTACAGTACCAACTAAGACAGGTTGCTTACGAGCTTGACATTCTTCAATAAGCTTTATAATAGCTTCATACTTTTCACGAGCCGTACGATATACTTCGTCATCTTGGTCCTTACGAACCATAGGTTTGTTTGTAGGTACTTCTACGACTTCAAGACCATAAATCTCAGCAAACTCACCCGCTTCTGTCATAGCCGTGCCGGTCATACCAGAAAGCTTAGGATATAAACGGAATAGATTTTGATAAGTGATAGAAGCGAGGGTCTGGGTTTCTTCTTCTACAGCCACATGCTCTTTAGCTTCCAAAGCCTGATGCAGGCCATCGGAATAGCGCCGTCCTTCCATCATACGGCCCGTAAATTCATCAATGATAATAACTTTGTTATTTTTGACGATGTAGTCCACATCTTTTTGGAAAATTTTATGGGCTTTTAAGGCTTGCAGTACATGATGCATTAAAGAAATATTTTGGCTATCAT
>CAYUAL010000128.1:0-3506 GCA_964442815.1 uncultured Alphaproteobacteria bacterium
GATGGGCAGATTTTTTTGGAATCTGATCTTTTTTACAAAGGTATTCGGCCGGCAATTAACGTGGGTCTTTCTGTTTCTCGTGTAGGATCTGCAGCGCAGATTAAAGCTATGAAGCAAGTAGCAGGAAGTATTAAGCTTGATCTTGCGCAATTTAGAGAGATGGCCGCTTTTGCTCAGTTTGGGGCAGATTTAGATAAGTCAACGCAGACACTTCTTCGCAGGGGGGAGCGTCTTACAGAGCTACTAAAGCAGCCACAATACTCTCCTATGCCGGTGGAAGAACAGGTAGTTTCTATTTTTTCAGGTGTTCGAGGGTATTTAGATTCTTTAGATGTGAAAGACGTTGGTCGTTTTGAGGAGGAGTTTCTAAGGCGTCTTAAAGCAGAAAGTCCTTTTATTCTTGAAAGCATCCGAAAAGAAAAAAAGCTCACAGAAGAAATGGAATCTGAGCTTATGGCTTTTCTAGATAAGTTAAAAGAGACTTTTTCTTAAAAGGACAAGATATGGCCAGCTTAAAAGCCCTTCGCTCACGGATTCGCACTGTCCAAGCAACAAAAAAAATTACGACAGCCATGATGCTTGTTGCTGGATCAAAGCTAAGAAGATCCCAAAAAGACCTAGAAGAAGCGTTACCTTTTATAGATAACTTTTTCCGTATGTTAGATGGTTTCAAGTTTCTTTTTCCCGGGGAGAGGGAAAGAAATGTGCTTTTGAAAGGGCATAATAAGGACGAAGTTGTTCTTATTTTAGTTATAAGTTCTGATAGGGGGCTTTGTGGGTCTTTTAATATCTCTATTGTGAGAGAGGTTATAAAATCAATTAAGGCGTTTCAAGAGGAACATAAAAAAGTGTTTCTCCTTCCTATAGGCAAAAAGGGGCGAGATCTTCTAAAGCCAAAATACAAAGATTTGTTTATAGATTTAGATACTTTTTCTGCGTCTTATTATGAAACAAAAGATCCTCTTGTAAAAAGTGAAATTTTAGGAAGTGGTATAATTAAAGCATATGAAAAAGGTATTTTTGATAGATGCCTTGTTTTTTATACGCATTTTCATTCCGTCTTGAGGCAAAATGTTATGACTGAGACAGTTCTGCCTATTCCTTGTACTTATGAAGAGCCTCAAATAACAGAGGCATTGTATGAATATGAGCCACAATTATCTTCTCTATTGGAGTCATTTTTACCCGATTACATTGCGACATATCTTTACAATGCCTTGCTTCAAAGTAGTGTGAGTGAGCAAGGTGCACGTATGATGGCGATGGATGGGGCAACCCGCAATGCGAAAGAAATGATTCAACGGCTTCAGCTAGTTTATAATCGAACCCGGCAAGCTTCGATTACAAATGAGCTTATAGAGATTATCTCAGGGGCTGAAGCGTTAAAGTAAGAGAGAGAGAAAAATGAAGGAAAAAACTGTGGTTCTCAAAAAGAAAGAAGAGAAGAAAGGATATATCACGCAAGTGATTGGGCCTGTAGTGGATGTATATTTTGAGGATCATCTTCCTCGTATTTTAAATGCTTTACATACGGATAATCAGGGAAAAATACTTGTATTAGAAGTGGCGCAGCATTTAGGAGATGATACAGTTCGAACAATTGCCATGGATACAACAGATGGGTTGGTACGAGGGCAAGCTGTAAAGGATACTGGAAACCCTATTATGGTTCCTGTAGGAGAAGAAACTTTAGGTAGAATCATGGGGGTTACAGGAGATCCAACAGATGGGCGAGGGGCCATTAAATCTAAAACGCATATGCCTATTTATCGAGACGCACCTTCCTTCATAGATCAATCTACGGAAACAGAAGTTCTAATGACAGGAATTAAAGTAATTGATCTTTTAGCGCCTTATCCTAAAGGAGGGAAAATAGGCCTGTTTGGAGGGGCTGGGGTTGGTAAAACGGTTATTATTATGGAGCTTATTAATAACATTGCAAAAGCCCATGGAGGATACTCTGTCTTTGCGGGTGTGGGAGAGAGAACACGCGAAGGCAACGACCTTTACCATGAAATGATAGATTCTGGTGTCATTAAGCTAGACGACCCAGGGTCTAAGGCTTCTCTTGTTTATGCGCAAATGAATGAGCCTCCAGGAGCGCGTGCACGTGTTGCCTTTACAGCTTTAACGGTAGCGGAGTATTTCCGAGATAAGAAACATCAAGATGTGCTCTTATTCATCGATAATATTTTTCGCTTTACACAAGCAGGATCTGAAGTATCTGCTTTATTAGGCCGTATACCCTCAGCGGTGGGCTATCAACCGACCTTAGCAACAGAAATGGGTTCTTTACAGGAGCGTATCACCTCTACCCATGCAGGATCCATTACTAGCGTACAGGCTATTTACGTGCCAGCGGACGACTTAACAGATCCAGCCCCGGCTACTTCTTTTACCCACTTAGATGCGACTACTGTTTTGAGTCGTCAAATTGCAGAGTTGGGTATCTATCCAGCCGTAGACCCTTTAGATTCTACTTCTCGTATTTTAGATCCGCGTATCGTAGGCGAAGAGCATTATAATGTTGCGCGAGAAGTGCAACGTGTTTTGCAAACCTATAAATCTCTTCAGGATATTATCGCAATTTTAGGAATGGATGAGCTTTCTGAGGAAGATAAGCTCATTGTGATGCGCGCTAGAAAAATTCAGCGGTTCCTTTCTCAATCTTTCCATGTGGCAGAGGTTTTTACCGGACATAAAGGGGTTTTTGTCAGCTTGGAAGACACAATTCGAGGATTTAAAGATATTGTGCAAGGAAAATGTGATGCAATCCCAGAGCCTCTTTTTTATATGGCAGGTACTATAGAGGATGTTTGGGAGCGCTATAAAAAGCAGGAAGAAAAAGAGGCAGCAGCTTAAATGACCTTTCGATTTGTTCTTACCACTCCTAAAGAAAAGATTATTGAGAAGGAGGTTTTTCTTGCAACTTTGCCCGGGAGGGAAGGGACGATAGGTATTCTTTCGGGGCATTCGCCTATGCTAATAGCTTTACAGGAAGGGATAATCTCAATTACTGATGCAGGAAACCAGTCTTCTATAGAAACTTTTTCTGTAGGAGAAGGTTATGCTCATATCACCCCTGAGTCTTGCGTTGTTGTATCTAAGAAATAACAATTATTATTACCTACTTTTGTAATCTGGGTTTATTTAATCATCCTTGTAAATCTGGCATCTTGTGCCAGATTTACAAGGATAAAAAGAGGCGTTTGAGCCTCCATGGTAAAAATGCATCCAAGAAAGAAAGGATTAAGGGTCTCAAAATTAGAACTGCTAGCTAAGAATAAAAATTAAGATTATAAGGCATAGCACTATGAGTCAGAAATTTTTTCATTATTTAAAATTTTTTACAGCCTTGCTTATTTGCCTATTAGCAGGGGTTGAAGTGGATATTTTTGTGCCAAGTTTTCCAGAGTTGACCCATGTTTTTAGCTTATCTCCATTCATGGTGCAGCTGACACTTAGCCTTAATTTTATAGCCTATTGTATTTGCTCTCTTTTTGCTG
>CAYUAL010000128.1:3516-4176 GCA_964442815.1 uncultured Alphaproteobacteria bacterium
CTTAGGAGACAAGTATGGGCGAAGACCTGCTATGCTAGGGAGCCTTTTTCTTTTTGTCGTGGGTAGTCTTTTATGCGTCTTTGCTCAGAGTTTTCCGTTTTTATTAGTAGGTCGTATATTACAAGGTGTTGGGATAGCAGGTCCTGCTTCTTTGGGGTACCTCATCATTGCAGATGAATACCCTATTGAGAAGCAGGCTTCAATGCTAGGGATCCTTAATGGTATGATTACCTGCGGGATGGCCTTTGCGCCAGTGATAGGAAGCTATGTGAGCTTTTATTATAATTGGCGGGCAAATTTTGTTGTTCTCTTAGGTATTGGACTTTTATGTCTAGTATTTGCTTTTCTAATTGTACCTAAGAAAGGAGGAGATTCCAGTGTTTCCTTCTCTTTGAGAGCATATAAGCCTTTAGTGCAAAGTGAAAAAATGCGCGCCTTTGTATGGGTTATTTGCTTTCTTGTATTGCCCTATTGGATATTTATTGCTCTTTCTCCACTTTTTTATATGGAAGGAATGGGAGTGGATCTGAAGAGTTTTGGTTTTTATCAAGGCGCCATGGCGGCGGTGTTTTCTATCGTAAGCTTAATAAGTCCTAAGCTTTTTCAACTATTTGGTCAGGAAAGATGTTTTAAGGTAGGTGTCTTTTTGTGTGGGATGAA
>CAYUAL010000129.1:0-4164 GCA_964442815.1 uncultured Alphaproteobacteria bacterium
TGGTGAATTTCTAAATAAAAACGGCCAATATCCATATCTCGTCCAGCAAGATGGTCAATGGTAAGATCCATATTAAGACGAGCATCTTTAGCGTAAGAGCTATCTGGAAAGCGCCGAACAAGCTCATCAAAAGTCTGAAAAGCAAGTTCTGTCATTTTTTGATCTCTGTCTACTGTCGAAATTTGTTCATAATAACAAAGACCTAGTAAATAATAAGCGTAAGCAACATTTTCATGGCCAGGGTGTGTCTGAATAAATACTTCTAAGATATCTACAGCTTTATCATATTTTTGAGCTAAGTAAAAAGCGTATGCGGCATAAATCTCGGCTCGAGGCGCCCAAGAAGAATAGGGATGTTGCCGCTCTACTTCCTCAAATGTACTTGCTGCCTTCTCATAATTATCTTTTCGTAAATACCCATATGCTTCAAAATATAACTCTTCTACCGATCGTTCTTTGTAGTCATCTTTTGGTGTATCTGCACATGCTCCTATCAGTATAAAAAAGCATAAAAAGAAAAAGATACGCGCATACGATATAAAAAAATGGGCCATTATTCCACCGCTTAAATTTCACTTAAAGAAAGATATACAAACAACCCAACTTAAAAGAAAGAGGGCTTATTCACTTTCATTAAGAAAAATTAGGAGAACTATCTTTAAAAAAGAGAAACAGAAAGTGAAGAGGGAGAGGAAACTTTCTCAGTTGTAGAGAAAGATTTCATTACACTTTTGGAACCTCGAACACGCCAAGCTTTGGGGGTATCAAAAAGCTTTCTTAGTAGAAGATGATTAAGAGCATGCCCACAATTAATACCTATAAACCTTCCTTTAATAGGGTATCCAAATAAATAAAGATCCCCAAGCGCATCTAAAGCTTTATGCCGAACACACTCATCTTCAAACCTTAAACCTTCCTCATTTAAAACATTACCCTGCTGAAATATCACAGCATTTTTTAATGACCCACCAAGGGCTAATCCTTGTTGATGAAGATATTCCACTTCTTCCACAAAGCCAAATGTTCTAGCTTGAGCAAGCTCTCTTTTAAAGTGCTCTGGTGTATGTTGATAGGTATACGATTGAGCAGAAAACTCTGGTTTAGACTTAAATTCAATCTGTACATCAAGAATAAGCCCGAATGGATGAGGCTCTAAAGATACTTTTCTATTTCCTTGACACACATCAATAGGTTTTAAAATCTCCACGTAAGATTGGGTAGCTTCTTGTTCCTGGATGCCTGCACACTCTAGTAAAAAGAAAAAAGGATTTGCACTGCCATCCATAATAGGGATTTCTTTACCTTTTACCTCAACTCTTACATTATCTATATTAAGCCCAGCTAATGCTGCCATTAAATGCTCAATAGTATGTACTTGAATCGTGTCATCTAGTCCAATGGTTGTTGCATGATGTGTAGACTGTACATATTTAAATGTGGCAGGTATCTCAGGCTGACCTTCTAGATCTTTACGAACAAACGTAATACCACTATGCACAGGAGCAGGCCTAAGCGTAACCGAAGAACTCTGTCCGGTATGAAGTCCTATTCCTGTAAAAGATATTTCTTTTCTTATTGTTTTTTGATAAGTCATTTTATGTAAGTACATGTATGAAAACTTTAAAACTAACTCTAATGTATTTTTAACTTTAAAGACATTTTTTCCCATTGAAAAATCAAAGAATATTACGAATTGTTACATAACCATATAAAAAAAGGATTTTCTTCATCAGCATAATTCTTTACACTAGAAAAAAAGAATCTCTTAATGGTCATTTCTGCTTCTTCTAAAAAATCTCCTTTCTCTCTCTCTTATTCCTCAATAGGAGAGGGATCTAGTCTTGAGAAATATCTAAACGAAATCAAAAAATTTCCTCTTTTAGAGGAAAAGGAAGAATATGCGTTAGCTAATCAATGGAGCAAACAAGAAGATAAAGAAGCTGCCCAAAAGCTAGTAACAAGCCACCTTCGCCTCGTCGCTAAAATTGCTGGAGGCTATAAAGGATACGGCCTTCCTTTAAGCGATCTTATTGCAGAAGGAAATATTGGGCTTATGCACGCTGTACGACGATTTAATCCAGAGAAAGGGTTTCGCTTATCTACCTATGCCGTCTGGTGGATTAAAGCTTTTATTCAAGAATATATTTTACGCTCCTGGTCTTTAGTAAAAGTAGGTACAACTGCTTCTCAAAAACGTCTTTTCTTTAGCCTTAAACGTCTCAAAAAAGAGATAAAGAATTCCCAAAATGGAGCAGGTGACTATGAGAAAGACTTAACTCCAACACAAGCTCAGGAAATTGCAAAAAAGCTTCATATCTCCTCTCAAGATGTTTTAGAAATGGAGCAACGTATCAAAAGCCAAGATTTTTCTTTAAATACACCTATAACCACAGAAGGAGATGAATCTCAAGGACAATGGCAGGATTGGATTCCAGATGATAGGCCTTCCCCTGAAGAGCATGTTATTCATCAAGATGAATTTTCCAAAAGGCAACTTTTATTGAAACATGCTATTGCCAGACTCTCTCCGAGGGAAGCAGAAATAATTACTTTGCGACGCCTTAAAGAACCTCCCGAAACACTAGAGAAAATCGCAGATAACCTTCATATTTCAAAAGAAAGAGTACGCCAAGTTGAAATGTCTGCGTTTATAAAGCTTCAAAAATACCTTAAAACACACTCTATACCTGCCTAAATAATCGTAAGCCTTAATGAATGGCTGGGATATGCCCCATATATTCAAAAAGAACCTTCTTCCAAAAATACGTATTTATTATTCGCAAAACCTCATAATTTAGGGGGTGCAGTAAGGGGCTATTTAACGTTAAAATAAAAGAATAATACTGCGTTGAAAAGGAAATAGGACTTATTATTAAATCATCATATTGATTATTATTCTTTATATAATACCGAACAAGTGGTTCTGGACCTATAAATGCCTCATTTTCTCCCATCTGTACCTTTTTAAGTCCCGCTTCTAAGCTTTCAACTGTTTTATAAGAAATCATATTATTTTTTAGAAAGACCTCCGTAGAAGAGTTTTTGACAGCAGCAATTTTTAAAGCAGATAAACTCTTAAGCTCCTGAATAGGTGCTTTTATTTGATTAACGGTCAAAGAAGAACTTATTGTTCCTATAAAACCCCAAAAAATAGTTACGCTAAGAAACATCCATATAATAGCAAGAACCCTTCCTTTCATACTTTTTGGATAAAGTTCACAAGGAAAAATTGTAGAAGTTATGGACGTACACCACCAAAAAGAATCCCATAACCCACCTTTAATATCTGTCCTAAAAGGAGTACCTCTTTGCTTCCTTTCAAAAAACCACATTAAAACCATTCCCAGCGTTATGTAAAAGCAAAGAAGAGAAAACGTTGTTATAAACTCCTCTGAGGATAATGCATGTAAGAGCATATCTATCAGCGTGGTAGGTACTTTTTTCTGAACAACAACAATTCCTCCTACATAATAAGGAAGAGAATAGTCATAGGTATACCCTTTTTTAAAAATAACATCAGGCACCGACTTTAAAATAATATCATACTGAGAAAAATCTGCTTCTTTTAAATCCTGAGAAGAAAACGGCTGCGCCTCTTTTGAAAGAGGCACAAACTCATACTGTAAGTTATTGCTTACAACAATTTTTTTAATAATATCCACAGCAATCCCTTGCCATGTGCCATCTTTCTTCTGGAAAGAAAAGGGAGGGTCTTGAAAAAGAGCAATTTTCAATTTCTTTTTCTGAACCTCTTCAGGAAAGATTCCTTTTTCTGGGATAAGGTCAATGCGTTGGTCCATATAAGGTTGCAAGGAATAGGCTTCTTCCTGCCCTCTAACCTCTTCTTTGAATAAAAAAGTAAAAAGTAAAACATATACCAAAATAGGGAAAAAGTTTGTCGTAGCTTTTTTCATTTAGTAAGTTTCTCGATTAGGGTCACTATTTTTCTAAAAAACTTGAAGTATTTAAACGGTTAGTGTAAGAAGAACAAACGTTGTCTCCTTCGTCTAGAGGCCTAGGACACCGCCCTCTCACGGCGGCAACACGGGTTCGAATCCCGTAGGGGACGCCACTTTAGTTTTTTCCTCACGTATTTCTTTTATTTTGTTAGTCCCAAAAAAAGGACCAGGTCTTACGACCTGGCCAAGTTTAAGGGGATATCCT
>CAYUAL010000130.1:0-4159 GCA_964442815.1 uncultured Alphaproteobacteria bacterium
TTTATTTCAGCATCTCAGGATGTTCTATAAGACCCTGAAACAAGTTCAGGGTGACACGCAATGAATCTTACAAAAAGGTTATAAGAGAATTACTCCTTTTTTTCCAATATAAAATGCGTATGATACTGCAAAAACATATCTTTGAAGCATTTAGACACATAAGAAGGAAGCTCTTGTCGTCCGAAAAAGTA
Source organism: uncultured Alphaproteobacteria bacterium (assembly GCA_964442815.1). GTDB lineage: Bacteria > Pseudomonadota > Alphaproteobacteria > 16-39-46 > 16-39-46 > CAYUAL01. The sequence continues at coordinate 192 of CAYUAL010000130.1, forward strand.
ATCTAATAAAGCCGGATCTTCTTCTTCTAGAAACTTTTCTAAGATTTTTACAGTGCTTCCATCTATCTTTAGATAGCTAAGACAATAGGAAACAAAATTAGCTAAAAGTATATCTAATTCTTTAGACCCGCGATGAGAAGCTTTGTAGAGAAGCTTTTTATGAAGAGGAGATGCATTCAATATAAGGTTGCCTCAGGAGGGTTTGTGAAGATACTAATCTCTCCCACAAGGGGAGAGGTTAATTATTTCGTCCGAAAAATCAATTCTATTTTTAAGAAGAAACTACAAGTTCTGATAAAGATTAAAAAAGAAGATTAAGTACATTCCCTTGCTTTAAAAGTTTTTTAGAAGCGTAACTTCTTGACAGAAGTTTACCTTATGACTAGCATAAAATATAAGAAAAACTAAAAATTATAGGAAAGGCTTAATACAATGAAAAAAACAGTATGCTCTCTTTTATTTGTTGGCGTAACCTTTGCAGTCTATTCTGTAATGGCTACAACGTGTACAGAATTTTGTGTTCCCAATGGTAGGTATTGTACGCAATCTAATGTGCCAATACCTGAGACTTGTACTCCTGCCGAGGGAGGTGATCCAGCAGGTTTTTGTAATGCATATCAGGCTAGTCTTTCCCAGGGTTTTACCGGACAAAAAGCTATCCAAGCAGCCCAAAACATAAATGGTTGTTAGTATTGGCACTTAAAAAAGTAGAAGCCCTACCGAAGGACGGCCTCTTTTTAATGGGACCTTGTCAGGCTGAATACTAAAGAAAACATTTTAAAGAATTTTAAAAGATCATAAAATTAATGTGCTAATTTTTGTTGACCTTCGGGAACAGATCAGTAAGATGCACCAGTGATTGCCCCTGTGGTGGAATTGGTAGACGCGGTAGACTCAAAATCTACTTTCCGAAAGGAAGTGGGAGTTCAAGTCTCCCCGGGGGCACCATTTGTAGCTCTTACGTAACTTATGTCTTAAAGAATAGGATATAGGGTAGCGTAAGTATTTTTTATTTTTAAGGGTGCTTATCTTCTCCCATGTCTCATACTCTTTCTCCCTCTTTTAGCCTTTCTCGTATGATGAAAGACTTAAAGGCTGTACCACAAGGTGTTTGGGGAGTGGGACTGTCTAACCTTTGTATTAACCTTGCAACTATCTTTGTTTTTAGTCTTTTTAGCATTTTCTTAGTAGAAGAAATGGGAGCCAACCCAGGTTTAGTAGGCTTTTGGGATGGGCTAATGCAAGCATTTGCACTTAGTATTCGGATTTTTTCTGGTTTTGTGAGTGATTTCTTGCGTAAAAGACGTCTTCTTTTAATAGTTGGGTACGGTTGCGCAGCCTTATCAAAACCTATATTAGCATTAGCTCCTTCTATTCCCTTATTTATGTTAGGCCAGACATTGGATCGTTTTGGTAATGGCCTTCAGGCTTCTCCGCGCGATGCTTTGATTGGAGATATTACGCCTTCCCACTTAAAAGGGGAGTGCTACGGCTTGCGGCAGTCTCTTGCGATTATAGGATCGCTCCTTGGCCCTATTATAGCTATTCCTTTAATGCACTACACAGGGAATAACTATAGAATGGTCTTTATGATATCGATGATCCCAGCTTTAGTGGCCATAGGTCTTCTTTTTTTAATGGTAAAGGAACCTAAACTCCCTCAATTACCTGCATCGAAAAGACATTTATTTCGCTTCAACGATGTGATTCATCTTTCAAAAGGGTATTGGCTTGTTATCGGATTAAGTTGTGTTTTTACCTTGGCTAGGTTCGGAGAATCTTTTTTAATTTTACGAGGAAAAGGATTAGGCTTGATGCCCCAGCTTATTCCAACCGTGATGGTTGTTATGAATTTGTTTAATTCGCTAGCAGCCTATCCCTTTGGTCGGTTTTCTGATTATTATGACCGACGTATTCTTTTAGCTTTAGGCTTTGTTACTCTTATTTTATCGGATCTTTTCTTGGGCTTTTCTACAGGATTGGTTGGAGCGTTTATAGGTATTGCCTTATGGGGTGTTCAACTCGGAGCAGTAACAAGCCTCATCCAAGCTATGGTTGCAGATACGGCACGTCCTGATTTGCGGGCTACAGCGTTTGGTGTATATTATTTAACTAATGGTCTTGTGTATATTCTTGCTGGATTATGGGCTGGTCTTGTTTGGGAGCATATTTCTCCCAATGCCATGTTTTTAGGAGGTGCTATAGTAGCTAGCATTGCTACTTTAGGTATTTTTCTTTTACCAGCTTTTAAACCTAAAGCAGCTGCTACTAAATAGAGAAAGATGGAATTTTCAGCGAAAAAAGTGCACTATGGTGTATGAATTTTAGAGAGGGAAAGTATGCAGTTAAATGAGAAAAAGTTTTTTCATAAAGAAGGATCCCCTAAAATATTTCTTCATCAAGGAGATTTACCTAACGATATATCTTTTTTAGATCCGCACTTTAAAGGGGCGGTTGCGATTGATACGGAAGCTATGGGCTTGCGAACAAATCGAGATAGGCTATGCTTGGTACAATTATCAGAAGGCAATGGAGTTTGTCATTTAGTGCAGCTTAAGTTGGATTCCCATCTAAACAAATCAAAAAAGACGCCTCTTTTTAAAGCACCTAATCTAAAAAAAGTTTTAGAGAACCGCAATATTCTGAAAATTTTCCACTTTGCGCGTTTTGACGTTGCTGCTCTGAATTATTATTTAGGTGCTGCAATTCGTCCTCTTTTTTGTACAAAAATAGCTTCAAAATTATCTCGAACTTTCACAGATAAACATAGCCTTAAAGAATTATGTAAAAGCCTTTTAAAAATTGATATAGCTAAAGAAGAAGGAATGTCTGATTGGGGAGCAGAAACGCTCACACCTGCCCAACTAACGTATGCAGCAACGGATGTGCTTTACTTACATGCTCTGAAAGAAATATTGGAAGAACTATTAAGGAGAGAAGGGCGGCTTGAAATGGCTCAAGCTTGCTTTTCTTTTATACCTACTCTTGCAAAACTTGATTATCAAGGATTTGGAGAAGACGTTTTAAAGTATTAGGTAAAGACTATGAACCAAGTTGCTCGCAATAAAGAATCTCTCGATTTTTCAATACTAGAAGTAGCAAAACGAGCGCTTGAGCAAGAGGTAATGGGATTAGAGGCTCTCAAAGAAGCTTTATCTAAAGACAATATTTTTGAAAAAGTAATAGAAACGTTTTTAGAGATTCCTGGTCGTATTGTTGTGACAGGGATGGGAAAGAGCGGTCATATAGGGCGTAAAATAGCTTCTACATTTGCTTCCACTGGGACTCCTTCTTGTTTTGTGCATCCAGCAGAGGCAAGCCATGGGGATCTTGGGATGGTTACATCTAAAGATTGCGTTGTGGCTCTTTCAAATTCAGGAAAAACACGAGAATTGGCAGATATACTAGAGTATGCACATCGCTTAGCTATTCCTCTTATCGCCATCACGCAGAATAAAAAAAGTATGCTTGCCCAGTATGCAACATATGTTTTAGAGATTCCTAATATGCCTGAGGCTTGTCCACATGGTCTTGCTCCGACCACATCTACCACTATGATGTTGGCATTGGGAGATGCTTTAGCCATTAGTCTCCTTGAAAGAAGAGAGTTTTCTTCTCATGATTTTAAAAATCTTCACCCAGGAGGGGAACTAGGACGTATTTTATTAAAAGTACAAGATCTTATGCATTCTGGAGAAGCTTTACCGCTTGTAGTCCTGGGTACTTCAGTAAAAGAGGCCATTGAAGAAATGTCTCTCAAGAAATTTGGGTGCGTGGGTATTATAGATGCAAAAGGTATTTTGGTAGGAATTATCACGGATGGAGATTTACGTAGGCATATAGGTCCCGCTCTATTAGATAAGAAAGTAGAAGAAATAATGACATCCTCTCCTCAGGTGCTTTCTCCTGTTCAGCTTGCTGCTGATGCGCTTGCCCGAATGCAACAAAAAGCTATTACAGCTTTATTT
>CAYUAL010000131.1:0-4114 GCA_964442815.1 uncultured Alphaproteobacteria bacterium
AAGGGAATAGCATTTTTATTACAAGTTAACCCAGCTTTGTCTAAAATAGTTTCCGCTTCTTGACCTGTTACACCTGTATTTTGAAGATCTACAAGAAGGAGGTGACTATCTGTTCCTCCTGAAGTAATCACAAAACCTCTTTCTTGGAGTGAATTCGCCAAAACTTTAGCGTTTTCTACTACCTGACGCACATATTCTTTGAAAGAAGGATCTAAAGCTTCCTTAAACGCTACAGCTTTTGCCGCAATAATATGCAGAAGAGGACCACCCTGCAGACCAGGGAAAATGGCAGAGTTAATCTTTTTTGCAAAAGCTTCCTCGTTTGTGAGAATCATTCCTCCGCGAGGGCCTCGTAAAGTTTTATGTGTTGTTGTAGTAACAACATGGGCATGGGGAATTGGACTTGGGAAAACACCTCCCGCCACTAAACCTGCAAAATGCGCCATATCTACCATCAAATAGGCGCCCACTTTATCTGCAATAGTTCGAAATCGTGCAAAATCTATAAACCGAGGGTAAGCAGACCCTCCTGCTACAATAAGTTTAGGACGTTCTTGAAGGGCTATTTTTTCTATTTCTTCATAATTTAAGCATCCTGTCTCTCGATCTACTCCATAAAAGATAGGAGAAAACCACTTTCCAGAAAGATTTACAGGCGATCCATGGGTTAAATGCCCCCCTGCAGCTAAAGACATTGCTAAAATCTTATCCCCAGGAGATAAAAATGCCAAGAATACGGCCTGATTAGCTTGAGATCCAGAATGAGGCTGCACATTAGCGTACCCGCAAGAAAAGAGCTCTTTTGCACGCTCAATAGCTAGAACCTCCGCTTTATCAACAATCTCGCATCCCCCATAATAGCGGGCTCCTGGATATCCTTCTGCATATTTATTTGTCAAATAAGAACCAGCTGCTTCTAAAACTGCCTTTGATACAATATTCTCAGAGGCGATAAGCTCGATTTGATTTTGTTGACGTTTCTTTTCTTCTTGGATAATAGAAAAAATTTGGGGATCTACAACTTCTAAAGAACGCGTAAAAATGCTCACTAAGACACCCCTCTTTTGTTAATTTATTAAAAAGTATCGCAGAGTCTATCGAATCTAGCCTAACTTTTCAACACGCTTAATATGCCGGCCGCCTTCAAAAGGGGTTTCTAAAAATATTTTAAAACAATCTTCCGCAACAAGAGTACCTATCAATCTTTCTCCTAAAACAAGAATATTTGCATCATTATGAGACCGCGCTATCCGCGCAGATGTCATATCATGGCATAAAGCTGCTCGAATGCCAGAATGCCGGTTTGCTGCAATAGATATTCCTATGCCTGAGCCACAAATAAGAAGCCCCATTTGGCCTTCTTTCTTTTGAACACCATCTACCATTTTTAAGGCAATATCAGAATAGTCCACAGGAGGCTGCTCAGCATTTGTTCCATAATCAATGATGTCATAACCCCACTCTTGAGCCTTTTTTTTAAGATATTCTTTTAAAGTAAAGCCTGCATGGTCTGATGCAACTAAAAGTTTCATGTGTCCTCTCTCTTCTCTTGTCATCCTGCGGCTGGACCGCGGGATCTAGATATCTTCTGGGTTGCCCTGGACCCCGCGATCAAGTCGCGGGGTGACATTTTTGTATCCCTCAAACCATCCTCTCCACAAGCTTTTTCTTTATATTTGAAATAGCCTGAGCAGGATTTAGTCCCTTAGGACAGGTTTTGGTACAATTCATAATCGTATGGCACCGATAAAGCCGGAAGGGATCTTCCACTGTATCCAGTCGTTTACCCGTCTCTTCATCCCGACTATCTTCCATCCATCGATAAGACTGAAGGAGCACTGCCGGCCCTAAGTAGCGGTCCCCGTTCCACCAATAACTGGGACAACTTGTGGAACAGCAAAAACATAAAATACACTCCCATAACCCATCCAACTTAGCCCTCTCCTCGGGGCTTTGAAGTCGTTCTTTATCTGGGGCAGGCATTGTTGTCTGAATCCAAGGTTCTATGAGAGCGTATTGCGCATAGGCTTGCGATAAATCAGGCACCAAATCTTTCATCACAGGCATATGTGGTAATGGATATATCTTTATCTCCCCTTTCAAGGACCCCATATCTTTAATACAGGCCAAAGTATTAGTGCCATCAATATTCATGGCACAACTTCCACACACCCCTTCCCGGCAGGATCTGCGAAAAGTAAGAGTAGGATCTATGGTATCTTTGATATGCAAGAGAGCATCCAACACCATGGGCCCACACTCATTTTTGGGAATCTCAAAGGTATCCAAACGAGGATTATCGCCAGTTTCTGGATCATACCGATAAATCGTCAGAACATACTTTTCTTGATGAGCAGAAGACACAGAAAGACGGTATTCTTTCCCTTTTTGAATTTCAGAACCTTTTGGTAAGCGTAATTGCACCATTAATGAGTATTCTTTCTTTTATTTACGTTCTTCTCTTTTTGAGCCTGTCTCCATTTCCTTTAAAGACCTTTTCCTATTTTCATCACTATAGAACGCAAAACGCATTTGCCTATACCGGCTTAAAGGCTCAAATAATAGTTTGGATGGCTTAGAAGCTGTAGGCCCTCCAAAACCACCAGTAACTACTTGCCCATAAAATCCAGAGCTCTCTATCATTCTTCTTTCAACATCATATATACTGGGAACAGACGGTAAAGTAGTATCCGCAGAATAATAAAACCTTGCCTTTAAACCTACTGTTTTAAAATATAGGATACTTGCGTTCCACATACCTATTGTAGTACCCCGTTCCGAAGGAGCAGCCATAGGAGGAGGAGCCACTTTAGAATCAAACATATATCCTCTATAATAATAATTTACTGGGATCTCTTTTACCTGGGCCTGGGCTTCTGTTCCTATTCCACTCATTATCAACAAAAATAGTATACCTTTTAGAACTATCTTTTTATTTTTTTTCATTTTCTGTCTTCTTCTCTGAAAAGCCTTTGTATCTATATATTACTTCAGGTTCTGCGTTATGGAATAGATTTTCTCTAGCTACAAAAGGCTTGCTCATACCTACCCGCGGCCTTGCAACACTAGCAGTAGGTCCCACAAATACCCCTCCGAACGCTGGAGAAGCAATCTTCCAAGTCACATCAGTCCCAGTATTTGAAGAATCTAAAGAAGCTTCAAGATGTTGTTCATAATAGTCCCTTGCCATAATATAGGAAACTGGAGGAACCACAGATGGATGCTCAATCAAGCCTTGTCCTTCAGAGCTTTCTGTTATACCTCCTAGCAAAAGGACTAACATAACACCCCTTAATGCACAGCTTTTTATTTTTTTATTATTCTTCATGTTTTCTGCTCCCCATTTATTTTATATTAATCTTTTTAGTAAATACGCGGCTTTGGTGGAATCACCTCGGCTTCTCGTGTGAGGGTATACATATGCACAGGTTTGTAATCTATCCGTGCTTTTGACCCATTTGTTCCCTTCCAATACAAAGTATGTTTTAACCAGTTTACATCATCCCGTTCTGGATAATCTTCTCGAGCATGGGCTCCACGGCTCTCATGCCTTTCTTGAGCAGAAATAAGAGTCGCAAAGGCTTGCTCCAATAAATTATCATACTCCAAAGCCTCTACAAGGTTCGTATTCCAAATAAGAGACTTATCCGAAACACCTAATTCTTTATTTTCTTCTGTAAGAGCTTCTAATTTTTGAATACCTTCCTGTAAAAGAGACTTCGTACGAAAAACACCACAGTGTCCTTGCATAATTCTTTGCATCTTTGTTCGCAAATCCCCCACTGTTTGAGGGCCATTTGCCTGCCTTAAAGTATCAAATCGTGTAAGCGCTTTTTCTTCAGACAATGGATCTAAAGGAGGAAGCTCCGCACCCTTCTTTACGATTTCTGAAGCTCGCATTGCAGCTGCTTTCCCAAAAACCACAAGATCTAATAAGGAATTCGTTCCTAGCCTATTTGCCCCATGAACGGAAACACAAGCAGCTTCTCCTATGGCCATAAGGCCTGGAACAATAGCTTCTTGAGTATCACTGGAAGGCGCTACCATTTGGGCATGATAATTTGTAGGGATACCTCCCATATTGTAATGCACTGTCGGTACAACTGGGATGGGT
>CAYUAL010000132.1:0-4064 GCA_964442815.1 uncultured Alphaproteobacteria bacterium
GTATAAAGTTTTTGAAGTTCTGCTAAGCCAGAAAGAATAGAGTAAGAAGAATGCTCTTTGGGTAAAACAAGTCGGATTGATTGATCTGTCTCTGCTTTACCTATATGCCCAGTAAAGGAAAGAGAAAAACTTTTTTCAAGAAGACTAAGATTAAACGCAAAGTATTTTTTAGGTTTGTTGCTTATATAAGAAGCAACTTGATAGATAGAAACATTTTCTTCTCTAAGATAAGGTCTTCCTTGGTAGGCATTGAAAGGTCCTTCAGAAGTAATTTCTATATATGGTTCGCCTTGTTGTGTTTGCCCTAAAGTGAAGCCTTTAACTTTGGTGTTAAAATTAAGGAGAGGTAAGGAAAGAAGATCACGTTTCTCCAAAGGAGCTTTTTTTTCTTCGATATGTGCATATAAAAAAGAAGGAAGAAGGCCTAATAAATTAAAGAAGATGAAGAAAAAAAAGAATATAGGAATCTGCATTGTTTTTGTATATTTATCATAGTTTTTATTAAAAAAAAGAATATCTACGCTAACATTCTCTTGCTTTAAATATAATATGTGTGGCATATCGTATCTAGTGTTTTTTTATGTTTTTTGTATTAACGTACTTAAAAATATTACTTATGTGCAGCCAGCATTCTTTTAAAGTAGAAAATCCCTTAAAAAACTCTTTTCGTTCAAAGCATTTATATATTTACACTGCAGCCATCCTGCTGGCTATTCTAAGCGGTATAACTGATATTTCTTGGGTGCATCAGTTTGCGGAAACTATTTCAGATATTTTTGTAAAAATATTCAAATGCCTTAGTTTGCCTCTTATTAGTTTATCTTTGCTTGTAACAATGACAAACTATGAAGCGGACCACACAATAACAAGATTAGGGAAAAAAATAATAACATATACATTGGGAACAACTATTGTTGCGACCATAATATCATTTTTATTATATATGCTTATTAATCCTGTAAAAATTGTGCATATAAGTTTAAAAGATGAGTTTGCGTCATCTCCCGAAGTACATAGTTATTGGCAGCATGTTAGTGAGCTCGTTCCATCCAATATATTAGAGCCTTTTTTAAAACATCAAGTCATGACCGTTTTATTAGTGACAATAATCTTAGGAGCGGCCATCCGCTTTATTCCAAGTAAGAATCAAAAAGATGTAATTATAAATTTTTTTAGAGGGCTTCATAGTGTTTTCATGACGTTAACACGTTGGATTGTAAGCGTTATTCCTATTGCATTATATGGATTTATTACTGTGAGTATTGTCCAGTTTAATCAAGGTCTAGATATATCTAGTATAGGTTCGTATCTTTCTGTTGTTGTTTTATCTAACCTGATCCAAGGCATAATCATTCTTCCTTTATGGTTAAAGTGGAAAAACATTTCTTTTTTGGAAACTTTAAAAGGTATGTTGCCAGCTCTCTCTTTAGCCTTCTTTTCAAAGTCTTCTTCTGGAACGCTTCCTGTAACTGTTAATTGCCTGACAAAATTAAAAGTGAGATCAGACATAGCACATTTTGTATTACCTCTGTGTACAGCAATTAATATGAATGGGTGTGCAGCTTTTATTTTTACTACTGTTATGTTTGTTTCTCAAAGTAATGGCGTAGACATTACATTTTTCGAGATGCTTATTTGGATTATGATTGCAACGATAGCGGCTATTGGTAATGCTGGTATTCCCATGGGGTGTTTTTTCTTAAGCGCTAGTTTGCTATCAACTATGGGGGTTCCACTTACTTTATTAGGAGTTATTTTACCCTTTTATGGAATTTTAGATATGATTGAGACGGCTCTTAATGTATGGTCTGATGCTTGTGTTACCAGAGTAACAGCTCAATCTTTAGATTCAGCACAGTTAGATAAGCAACAACTAGATAGTTCTGTATCTTCTATTGTTTAAATTTAAGCTGCTTTTCTGTGTTTGGGGGATAAAATTAAGTATACCGTAGGGACGACAAAGAGCGTTAAGAGTGTTCCAAAGGTCATTCCTCCTACAACTACCCAACCAATTTGTTGACGACTAAGTGCTCCTGCCCCGGAGGCAAAAGCTAAGGGGAGAGCACCAAATACCATAGCTGCCGTTGTCATGAGGATAGGACGTAAGCGCAAACGTGCTGCTTCAATGACTGCCTCTTCTTTAGTAAGGTTTTGATTTTCTCTAAGTTTGTTGGCAAAATCCACAATGAGAATGCCATGCTTTGTGATAAGTCCTATGAGTGTAACTAACCCAATTTGACTAAAGATATTAAGAGTGCCACCAATTGCCCATAATAATAAGAGACCGCCTGTTAAAGATAAAGGTACGCTGAACATAATAATGAAGGGGTCGATAAAGCTTTCAAATTGAGCAGCCATAACAAGGTAAATAAAAGTAAGAGCAAGTCCGAAGATGAGCAAAAGCGTACGCTGAGAATCAAGGAAACGTTTTGTTTCTCCTGAAAACTCAAGCTGGAAATCATCAGGAAGGACTTTTTCCGCAACCATATTAATATATTCAACAGCTTCGCCTAAGCTATATCCATTTTTAAGTTCGGCAGTAAAGGTAAGAGAGCGCATCTGGTTTGTATGATTGATCTCTGTAGGAACCGATCTTTGGGTTACATCTGCAATAGTAGATAGAGGAACCATACGAGTTTCATTTCCTACTTTTCCTCTTAAATAGACATGATTCATATCTTGTGGGGTTTGGCGTGCCTCTCCAATAAGTTGAGCACGGACATCGTATTGATGTCCCTCTTCTTTAAGTTTTGTAACAACACGTCCACTTACGAGAGTATCAAGGGTTTTTCCAATGGCATCTTCTGTAATCCCTGCTGTTTCCGCTTTATTGCGATCAATAGAAATAATATATTCTACCGCATCGGGTCTGACATCCATTTCAGTTCGTCCGAGTCCCGGATTTTTAGAGATAAGGGAGTACACTAAGCTGCCCATTTCTATAAGATCTTCAAAAGGCTTAGTCGTTTCAACGACGAAAGAAAAATTACTGCTAGCTGCTCCTGCACTTCCGAAGAAAGATCCGCCTCCACCTGGGTAAGCATTAATGCCGGTAATATCCCATAATTGGGGTTTAACTTTTTCCATAATTTTAGAAACAGTGATTTTGCGTTGATTCCAAGGTTTTAAAATATTGTAAGACGCCACCGTAGGGATATTAACAACCGTGAACTGGGTTTCTACCTCAGGAAGTTCTCTAAATATGGCTTCTATTTGTTGGACATAAGGAATGGTAAAGGAAAGAGTTGCGTTTTGAGGTGCATCTGCTTTACCCATAACAAACCCTTTATCATCAGGCGGAACAAGTTCTCTTTTTAAGGAAAAATGTACTAATGCCCATCCTCCAAGTCCTATGGCGATTCCTAAGCATACAACAACCCATTTAAAGGGTAGAATATATCTTAAAAGAAAAGCGTATTTTTCATCGATCCAATTTAAAATACGTATATTTGGAGATATATGCTTAGGATCAGGTGTTACAAGTAACTTGGAGCACATCATGGGAGAGAGTGTTAAAGCAACAAACCCTGAGATAAGAACAGAGCCTGCAAGAGTGAGAGCAAATTCTGTAAAGGTTTTTCCTATCATATCTTTGGAAAGAGAGATAGGCATATATACAGCAGCTAAGGTTAGAGTCATTGCAATAACAGCAAAAGTAATTTCTTTACTTCCTTTTTGAGCGGCTTTTAGTGGAGAAAGTCCTTCTTCTAAATGGCGATAAATATTCTCTAACATGACGATAGCATCATCTACAACTAAGCCAATGGCAAGGACAAGAGCTAAAAGAGTAAGCGTATTAATGCTAAAGCCAAAGAAATAAAGGAGAGAGAAAGTAGCAATAAGAGAAACAGGAATTGTGACGAGAGGGATAAGAGAGCCCCTTAAGGACCATAGAAAGACGAAAACAACTAAGATAACGAGAACTGTGGCTTCTCCAATTGTTTTATAAACTTCCTGAATAGAGTTCTCAATATAAATTGTTTTATCGAAAGCTACTTGGCGTTTCATAAGCTTGGGAAGTGTTCTTTCTATATCCGGAAGAGAACGGTATATATCCTGTGCAA
>CAYUAL010000133.1:0-4025 GCA_964442815.1 uncultured Alphaproteobacteria bacterium
CCCAACTTAGGGCTTTTCTTTGAAAAGCCCTTTTTTATTTTATCTTTTTGGCTCCAGAATTTTTATTTTCGATTCTTTAATATTGCTTTCACTGACTTCTCTTTTCCAAGTTTCAGGAAAGTACTTTTCTTTAAAAAACCAAGCTATAATCCCAAGAATCAAAAAAACTATTATTTTAAGAAAAGAGGTTTTTTTATTATTTTTTAGCTTCATACGCTTAACTACAAATTTCCTTTTAATTCAATTTGTTGCTACTTTGTTCTAAACATAAAAGAAATCTCTGTTCAGTTATTTTAGCCTTTTTGCATGCATCTCTAATGCTCAAAGTACTATTATTGCAAAGAGATAATGCATATTCGAATTTTTCTTTATATTGCTCTTTAATTTTTTTAGTCCTTAAAATTTCGCCTTTTGCATGTAAAGAAAGATAAAAATCTGCTTGGTGTTTAATTTTAAGAACTTTTGCGATATCTTTTATTTTTAATTCCTCATTTTTGTAGGCCTCTATAACTTTTTCCATTTTCGACATTAATTTTTCTCTTCTTATAGATCTCCTTTTTATTCTTAATGGTACATTATGAAGTAATAAATAGAAATATAAACTAGTTTCTGAGATTCCCGCTCTTTTACAAATATCATTAACTACAAGATCTGACTCGCTATATAATTTTATAGCCTCTTCTATTACGTCCTTACTTAATTTATTAACATATCCTCTCCTTGATATCACTTCACCCGATAATCTTAGTTTTTTAAGGTTTTCCTTAATCCTATAAATAGAGATTCCAGTCTCTTTTTCAATCTCTTCAAGAGTAAGTTCCTTCTCTTTATAAAGTTCAATAGCTCTCTTAACTTTATCTGTATCTTGTTTATAAATTTCACTTCTGGCAATTAGCCCTTTTTCTCTCTCTGGCTCTAAGATTTTGTAAAGAGTATGTCTAGAAATTCCAATGAAATCACATATTTCAGGAACTTTGTAATCTCCTTTTCTATATAGTTCTATAGCAAGAGAACTTTGTTCTAAAGTCGGTTCTTTTATTAAAACTCTAGGTTTTTTGTTTTTTCTAGATACTAAGCCTTCTTTTTCTGCTTCAGCAAAATATTTATAAAAGGTAGTTAAAGGAATATTTGTTAATTTGCATATTTCATTAATTGAATGATTCCCTTCCTCATAAAGCCTGAACGCTTCATTTAAGTATTCTCTATTAATCTTTTCCGGTTGTTTTAGCTTTGGAAGTTTAATGTTGTTAACTTTTACATACCTATGAAAAGCTGTAGAGGTGGTACCAACAAGTTTAAAAATATCCTTAACTCGATGCTTACCTTCTTCATAAAGAGCTACAGCTTGTTGATGTTTTTTATCAAGATCTTCTTTAAATAGTTCTTTATGTAAAGGAATACCTTGCGATCTAAGAACCCTATAGAGAGTACCGTCTCTTATGTTAAACAGCTTGCATAGTTCTTTTGTGGTATATTTTGCTTCCCTATAGACTTTAACTAATTTATCTATTTGCTCTGAGTTCAATCTTTTTTTATCTGGTGAAGAGCTCCTTCTTAAAGAAACGTTTTTTATCCTATATGGCTCTAAAGCTCTGTAAAAGGTTGTGATTGATATGTTATATTTTTTACGTATTATTGGGATAGGAGTAGTTTCCTTTTGATAGATCCTTACAATCTCTTGTTTCTGTTTATTTGATAATTTTGAAAAAGAAACGTATTTGTCCTGCATTTTTTATACTTTTTATTTTCTATTTCAATTTTTCATGCTTTTCTTCATTCTTGTCAAATTCTTTCCTAGAGAGATTATTTACTTAATCCGAAATATCTCGGTCTTTCCATATCTTTTTGCTGTGTTAAAGCATGATTTAAGCTCCTTGAAGCTTCACGCGTTAAAGAAAGAGACAAGGAAGTTCTGGAAACTTCCAAAATATTCGTTAACTTATTACTTTTTTGTCTTTCAGTAATGTTAGGATTAAAGAGAGTCTTCTCCTCATGAAGAATGGCTTTAAACTCTCTTTCTCTCATTACATTTCTTAGATCTTCTTTGTATCTCTCTCCTGTTGGGAGGTTGCTTTGAGAGATGCCTTGAGTTTTAATTTCTACGTTTCTAAGCCTTGAAGAGTCCAGCCCAATATCCTTTAATAATTTATCGATACCTTCACTAAGTAATGGCATTCTCGTTTCTTGTAGTTGGACTGTATTAAGATAAGACAGCTTAGAAACAGGCGAAGACTTCTTCCCATAGACCATCTCATGCTCTACAAGCTTTTGAGCAAAAAAGTCTAGAGATTCAGGCTGTTTAAGCTCAGAAATTAGCTCCTTCTCTTTAGCTAGTAATGTTGCCTTCTGGTCCTCCCCAAGCTTAGGCAGTAGATTTCTCTTCTCACAAGCTTGGTCATATAGTTTTGCAAAGGCCTTTTCGGAAGTGTTTATATATTCTTGCCCCGTTAAAGAAACCAGGAATCTCGTCTTTTCTCCTAAAAGGAGTTTCTCTAATCCGCTAAGCTGTTCTATCGATTTTCCTGGATAGTGCTTCTCGCATTCTTTTTCTAATATACGACTATATATTGAACGCTCATATTCAAGGCGCTTATCAAACTGCTCTATAGTCTTTTCATCTGGCTTTTGGAGATAGTCTTTTTCGTATGCTCTTATAAGATCAACTTTAGTTATTAATCCCCTCTTTTCCTGCTCGAGATTTTGATCTCTCTTATCAAAGAGTTCCTTTATGCCTTTAGGTCCTTCTGCCTTTAATACATCATTAAAGTCTGTTTTTTCCCTTTCTGGAAAAACTATCTCTACCCTTTTGCCTTGATGAATAAGATCAATAGCAATCTCTTGGACTACTCTTCTAGTAACCGAGAATTCTCCGTCATTATCTGCGCATATTATAATATGTTTATATGGAGCCTTCTCTAAAATGGCTTTCATATTATTTATGCCTAAGGCAGCGATGATATGTCCTTTAATATCTGCTTCTTTGAGAGATAATGCTGTTTCTACGCCTTCTGCTATATAAAGAGGGTTCAGCTTACCTGACGCTTCTTCTAATTCAATAAAAGATCCCTTGATAGCGCCAAAAGAACGCTTTGGTACTTCTATATCTGCCTTCTGTCCTTGATTATCTAGGAAGATCATCTGTCCTCCTGTAATCTCCCCTTCCCAATTTCTGGCAAAAGCCATCATAGCAGGTCTCTTGGTTTTTGAGTGCGCATCATAGGACTCATTAGAGAAGCGTATATCTTGAGGGAGACTTGTCTCTTTTATTCCTCTTATCTCTCTTAAATATATTTCCCCTATAGTATTTGTAACAGCATTAGATAGGTTATATAGCTTTTGTGCTTTTCCTTGCTTTATCTTTATACGTTCTTGTTCGGAAGGAAGCTCGTGAATAAGAGAAGCTCTAAAGACTTGATTTTCATAGTGATGTAAACCTCCTATTAAAGAAGCTGCACGTTCCCAAAAGACCTTAGACCCTCTTCCTTGCGATTTTATCCCCCACTCTTCTTCTAAGAGAGCAGTAATACTGCCTCCCTTGGTTGATTTAAAATCATGCCATATGCCTTTTTGTGGATTAAAAGATATCTTAAATCCTTCCCCTTGGTATTCTATTTGGCTTCCAAATCGCTTCTTATACTTAAAAGGTAAGATGGTATCTAAGATAGCCTCTCCGTTTTTGGCTAGTTCGTTTCTTAAGGATTTGAAGTCAATTTCTTTTGGAGCTTCTTTTCTTTCTTTTGGATCAAAATTTGTAACTTGGGACTCTTTCTTCTTATCAGCAAAAAACTTATCCTGTCCTTCAATCTCTTTTATCTTAGAGCTTGCCTTCTTTACCTCTTTTTCATGTATTGCAGCTTCTTTTTTGAGAAGATCAAATTCTTTCTCTAGAACTTGTGGTTTATTGAAAATCTGCTCTTTAGCAGACTCATGAAATAGATAAGCAGCTTGTTGTTTTTTCTGCTGAATTTCCTCAAAAGCTTTAAAATTTCTATGGGCTTTTAGATATTCATTAATATCAGGTCTAT
>CAYUAL010000134.1:0-4007 GCA_964442815.1 uncultured Alphaproteobacteria bacterium
ATTCCAACAAAAGACTTGTCCTCTTCTTCCACTTAAGGGCATTCCAACTTGGGATGTTCCATACCATTCCCCTTCAATAGGCATGAGATTTGCTGGTTCTTGGCTAAGAGTGGTTTTCATCTTTTTAAAGAAGGTCAGGTCTTGGGTAATTCCTTCTCCCCAAGACATGGGCATAAAGCTTAAATAAGAAGGGACCTGCAAAAATTGATCAAGGACGATTTCCCATCCCTTAGACCGAAATAAACTTGCAATATGCTGCTCCCCTCTTCTCTTTTCTTTATTGGATTCCAGGATCATGGCTTGAAAGTGCGTACGGACAAGTCGCTCATCTTTTTCAAATTGATGCCGCGCAAACTCCCATTCGGCAGCTTCTCTCCTTAAAAAAGGAAGCCATTTCCCTAAGGGGGAATTGGCCTGCATCTCTACCCGGGTACCTTTTGTAAGAAGTCTTCCTTTTAAGGTCTTTTCAGCACAAATAGTAACACCCAAATGGAGAACAAAAGGACAAGGCACATACAAAAAGCTATTTAGAGCGTCCCCTATAAGCTCTCCCATACCTCCTAAATACCACTGGTTGGGATAGCGTCTTACGCTAAAAGTCTTTATGCTGAATTCATGTTCCTGCTGGCTAATGCCTTCTTTTGAGATAAAAAATTGAGTTTGGGGACCTATGAGTTGATTGCAAAGAGATTGGTACTCATTCCAGTCTTGAACAGGAAAATCTAACCGCTTTGATACATTGATAACTTCATCTAGTCTCTCTATAAGACTTTGTGCTGTAATCCTGGTAATAGGCATCCCAGCAATTCCAAAAATCGTTTCGATTTGTTCTCTTAAGGTCTCTAGGTTATGCACTTGCCTGGGATTATGAGAATCGTGCCTTTCAGAATAAGAAACGATAATTCTAAATGTACGCAAAGGTGTGGAAGAGGACCAGTTTTGTGCTTTCTTTCTTAAGAACTCTATGCGCTTTTGAGTTAATAATTGAATTACCTCAGGAGAAAACTCAGAAGAAGAACGTGCTTCTTGCCACTTTTCCAAATACTCTTCAATTCGAGGGCTTGCTATAAGCAAGATTTGCAAGCTTCCCCCTAAAGGCAGCACCTTTTGAAAAAGATTAGAAAGTTGCGTTTGCGTTTCTTCTCCGCTTCCAACTTTAGGAAGCGTTTCAAAGCAAAATCCTATAGAGGATTTATTGTAAAAAACGTGCGTCTCTGGATCATAACTTTGATACGGAAGAAAGTCAGAAAGACTATAGTTTTCGAATAGTTTTCTGACAACAGAACGAGAAGGCGATTCTATGTTAACCTGATCTTCCGTCTGAAAGAGCCGCTTTTTTATTAAAGGGGTAATGGAAGACAAAGCTTGCTTCATTGAACTGCCTCGCTGTTCCAGTGGCTAGGTTTTAATAGGACATGAACATATCCTTCTTCCCAGAAATTTCCTTCTTCATCTTCGTAAGGCGCTATCCAGACACGGGCTGTCCTTTCCTGTGTACGATGAACTCTACCTAACACATTAGCAGAGTTGTTGCTTTTATTTTGATGGGTTGGAAGTAAAGGAGATATTGTGGAAGAACTTTCTTCCTCTTTTACTTTGCATGTTGGGCATTCTTTTTCTAAAGCCCCTTCTTCTTCAATTTTTAGGGGAACTCTCTGTTGTCCTTTCTGGAAAGATTCTTGCGCTTTATCAACAACGCTATTTACTTCGGAAATAGAAACACAGCCCATTCCAGCCCCAGGTGGACAATCAAAATCTTGCTCATAAGTCGAACACCCGGAAATAACCAAAACTACTAAACACAAAAATGCTAATATGTTTTTGTGTGCGTATGGTATTGTGCTTACGCATATTACTCTGTTACTAAGTGTTATGATATTACTGTTTTTGCGCATGAGGTACTCCTACAAAGAGATTCTGGTGAATATCGTAAGCTTCAGCAGCTTCTACACGCACTTTATCCCGAGTTTCTGAAAGAATCTTACGAACAACGGTATCTCCAATGCTTGTTCCTTCCGTAAAGACGATATCAACACGTCGTCCAGCTGCAATTTGAATGACAGGTTGGATTTGCTCTGCACGATCAATATAATACTTTGAAAGCCTATCCATGGCTGTTCCCGCTCCTTCTGCAACGCCAGAACTCATCATTTCTTTAAAAGTCGCTGCATCAATCTTTTGGTTTCCAGCAGAAAAAGGATTTACAATGCCTTGGCGCTTTAAGGGCGAACTACTATTGCTAAGGCCGCCTAACAATCCTCCTATCATACTATTTTGAAGAAGCTTAGAATCGCGGGCTACAACAGTTCCGCGAAGCCCTGCTCTTCCATCCTCTCCTGCCACATATCCTGCTACTTGTGTTTCAATGATTTCTCCTGTCACACGTTCCACGCAAGTAAGTTTCTCTAAACGAACGTATGCTCTTTCACTCGAAAGATCTCCATAGGCACTTCCGATACAATGGCAATCTTTAAGGTCACTTTGGAATTTACGAGGCAATGTGCCATGCCCTGCAAGCCTTAAAAGAACAGGTCTAGGATCAGCCGCAGAGTTTAACCCAGTAGAGGCATCAACCCCTCCGAGTAAAATAGCTGGAACAAAGGCTCCTGCGGGAATGGTATTGTCCACGGTTTTTTTGACTTTGCGGATGTCTTCTTTAGGAGCAAGCTTTAACACAACGCGTTGGATACCTTTTTCAGCTTCTTTTCCTCCTGGTCCAAAATAAGGATCTTGAGGGTAAACCCCTTGAGCAGCATTTTGAGTTTGAGAAAGCTGATCCTCTAATTCGTTAATACGTGCAAGTAAAACTTGTACTTGCTCTGATGGTCCTTGGAATTCCTCTTCTTGAGCTCCCTGATTTAGAGATTTTTCTTGTTCTGTTTTGAGGATTTCACGCAGTTCTGAAATATTCTGGAGAAGTTTTTTGTTGTCTTCTTCCATTTTATAGCGCCATAAGTCTTCTGCAGGGATACGTGTTCCACTACTTTCAATTTTGGTTTCTTTTACTTCTGGGGTTGAAGTATTAAAGCCTTTTGGCTTAGAGGAACCTTGAGATACAACCAATATCGCGATAATCCCTCCCGCTATCATAACACCAATGACTGAAGCTAAAATAAGTTGCTTTTTTCGGATCTTATCAGGCGTTGAAGAAAGATCCTGGCTATCCTTTCTATTTTTAAATCCGGCGAATAACGAGCGCATGTGTTCTTCCTCCTGCCGGTATAGTACGTTTCTCTAAAGAAAAAGCCTTGATATCCTTTGTTTTAGTCAGGTCCTTCTCTGTTAGAGACATTTCCTTTTGGGACTTATTTTCTATAAGCCATTCTTCTGCGATTAATTCCTCACTTTGATAGTGGGCATATTTTGTCACTTGAATGTCTGGCTTTAAGGAAAAGCTCATAGGAACCTCTTTATGCTCGTAGATATTGAGATGTTCCCTTTTTCCTATTTCTTTGATGAATTGAAGGATTTTATCTATAAGCTTCTGTGTTGTTTTTTTTAAGTTTTTCTTAGTTTCGTTCGAGCCATTAGGAGCTTGAATCAAAATAGTCTCTGAAGGAATGTCTTGGGGAAGAAGCATCATATCTTGTGTTGCTCCCGATTCTAAAACCAAAGAAAGACTTAAAGGCTCCTGCCCTACGCGCAAAGAGGGCCTTACATAAATTTGACCTTGCTGTTCTTCTGTTTCGATTTCGAGAAGTCCTTCTCCTCCAAAGACCTGAGAGATCCTGTCTCCTTCTACCCTTATCCGATTGAGTTCTTTTAAAGAGATTGATGCTTTTATCTTCTCCTTCTCATTTAAAGGATAAACTTTAGAAGCTTGAGCATAAGAACATGCTAATATACCCCCTAAAACAGGAAAAAGGAACTTAAGCCTCATTTTTCTTCTCCTTTACTTGAAATTCTTCAAGAAGTAGCCTCCCGGCTTTGTAATTGAATTTCATTATGTACACTTCTTGAATTTCCCTAACGCGAGCTGCTCCGACATAGCTCATAAGGGTTCCTGT
>CAYUAL010000135.1:0-3985 GCA_964442815.1 uncultured Alphaproteobacteria bacterium
GCATTACGAGTGCGTTGCTCTACCAGCTGAGCTACACCAGCTTCCCCGAGCCTGAACGATCTCCGCGAGCGAGGCTCACGGCGAGAAGGGTGGTGCGAAGGGGCGGAATCGAACCGCCGACACACGGATTTTCAGTCCGTTGCTCTACCAACTGAGCTATCTGGGCATTAACTAGCTTCAAGACGCTGAAGAGTAATTTCTTTCTATAGAGAAAAAAGCTTTGTGTGTCTAGGTGTAAACTATTTTATAACTAGAAAGAGCATAGAAAAAAAGATAGATTCATATTAGGTAGGCTTCATATGTATAATTAAATTAATAAGAAGTTAAGTAAACAAAATGATTTTTAAAGTAGATAAGAGAAAGCAAATATGGTCCTTCTTTTGGGCTTTATTTTTAGGTATCTTCATAAGTATTTCTGGTAACGCAGTCGACTATAAACACGCTACAGATCTAAGTGCTAAGAAGCTTATACGGATTCTTGTAATAGAAGGTGGAGGTATACACGGAATTTTATCCACTCGGATTCTACAAGCGTTGGAAGAAAAAACACATAAGCCTGTAAGTGCCCTTTTTGATGTTATGGTAGGTACTTCTACAGGGTCCATAGAAATTGCTCTTTTTAATAAGCCTAAACCAGGGACGGATACCCCTGTTTTTACTGCCAAAGAGATTCTAAATTTTTATATAAATGATGGTGCCTCTATCCTAAATGTCTCCTGGTTTCGTAAGCTATGGACCCTAAATGGTTTTCTTGCTCCCCTTTTAACCCATCATAAAATGGAAAAAATATTTAGTAAATTTTTAGATTATTCTTTAGGGGATACTTTAAAGCCTGTTCTTATACCTTCCTATGATTTAAATAGTAACTCTTTGTTTTTGTTTGATAGCCTAGACCCTATGCAAAAAGACTTTAATCTCGTAGATGTCGTTATTGCAAGCACCTCTGTTCCTAATATTTTTCCAGCTAGGCCTTATCCTTTTTCTAATGGGCAAGTACATTACCTAACAGATGCTGCTTTTATAGCTAATAATCCAACTCTTTTGGGACTTATTTACGTTCGAGAATTGTATCCTAACCAGCCTATTTTAGTTGTTTCTTTGGGAAGTGGGGTTGTTCCTTTTAATAGCAATCCTAAAAATATAGGTACAGAAGGATTAGCGTATGCTTTAGGAAATTGGCTAAGAATGGTATTTGTAGGGGATGATCGTAAGTTTAATGAATTTATGGGTGTCCTTAAGCTAGAACATGGACTTGGATTAACGGAATATTTTCGTTTTAATCCTATTTTACCAGAGAGTCTTTTAAACCCTTTAAATGCTTCTCCTGAAGCTATAAATCAGCTTAAAGAGGTTGCTGATCAATTTATAGAAGACAACAATGAAAAGTTAGATACAGTAGCAAAATTGCTTGAGTCTTCTTCTAATAACTAATTAGTTATTAAGAAACATTGAAGAAAACTTAAGCCACGTTCTTTTGAACAAGGCGTGTGGTACTTTGTCCAGGTATGAGATTTACGAGATGTACTTTACCCCCCCAAGAGAGAACTTCTTTTGCCCCTACAACTGTATCAATCGTATAATCAGCTCCTTTAACAATAAGGTCTGGTTGTAGAGAAGTAATAAGGTTATAAGGGGTGTCTTCATTAAAGATAACAACAGCATCCACACAAGCAAGTGCAGATAAGACTTTTGCGCGGGCTTCTTGTTGTTGAATTGGACGGTCTTTTCCTTTTAAACGAGAAATAGAATCATCTGAGTTAAGACCTACAACTAAAAAATCACAAAGACTTTTTGCTTCCTCCAAAATATGAATATGACCGGGATGGAGAAGATCAAAACATCCATTTGTGAATCCAACCGTTAATCCTTTTTTGTGAAAAAGTTTACGCAATTCTATAAGGCTTGGAAGCGTCTTACATTTTTCAGAAGAAACAATAGGAGAAGAAATATTTTTCTCTAAAACATCGTAAAGTTCTTCTTTATTAATAGGGGCAGTTCCTATCTTCCCAACAACAATACCTCCCGCAAGGTTAGCAAGCTCAACAGCTGATCGAATATCTATTTTACTTCGCATGCAGGCTGCAATAACAGCAACAACAGTGTCTCCTGCGCCGGTTACGTCATAAACTTCTTTAGCTTTTGCTGAAATGTGAAAGATGTCTCCATATAAAGGAACGTAAGTCATTCCTTGAGCACCTCTTGTTACAAGAATTCCTTCTCCTTCTGTTTTTTCTAGTAATTTTTTTGCAGCATAAATACACTCATCTGTCGTATTGGTGGGAAGACCCGTTTCATGAGCAAGTTCATGACGGTTAGGCGTAAGTAGGGTTGCACCATTATATCGGGAATAATCACGCCCCTTAGGATCTACTATAATGGGAACTTGCAGACGAACAGCTTCTTGAATAAGGGGCTCTAGAAGGAGACGATTTAATACACCTTTGCCATAATCTGATAGTAAAAGAACGCAGGAGTTTTTTATATGGTCAAGAGCAAGTTTTTTAATATTTTCTACGCACTCAGGACTTAACGCATCGGGAGTTTCTTTATCAACTCGAAGTAGTTGATGGCCATTGGAAGTAAAACGTGTTTTTTGGGTGGTTTGAATATAAGGACTTGAATAAAGAGAAGTGCTTAGAAGAGGAAGTTCTTGTAAAAGAGTAGATATTTCCTGTGCTGCGGTATCTTGTCCTATACTTGCGATAAGATTAACGGGCACATCTAGATGGGCCAAATTTCGAATGACATTTCCTACTCCTCCTAGAACCTTGTATTCTTGAGTATAATGAAACACGGGTATAGGGGCTTCAGGAGAAATGCGGTTTACTTTGCCTTGTACAAAACAATCTAGAATTAAATCCCCGACACATAAGACAGAGGGAGCCTTTGAAGAAAAAAGAAGGTCTAAAATATTTTTGTTCATAGAGTGGCACTTAAAATTTAAGGTTTAGCAAATTCTACATATAAATTAGCAGCATGAAGAGGGATTGATTTAGATAGATTGATCTGAAAAGGATAGTTTTCGCCAGGTAAAATTTTATCTGTAGAAGTATAGGCTATCCATCGGTCTATAATACAATTGTTTTGAAAACAGTCGGTGCCATCAGAGGACTCTTTTATAAAAACAATAGTAAGGGGAGGAATGTTTTCAGCGATGTTAGATAAGTTTTGGATTTGTCCTTTTAAAGTGAAAATAGGAAGTCCCTGATTATCCTTACTGGAAGACCAACTGATTTCTTTTAGAATAAGATGATGTGTTAAGGGATTAAGTTGTATGCCTAACATACTATAAAGTTTCTCGGTCAAAGGCCAATGATGTACAATATGAAAGCGACCAAAATATAAAAAAGCACAGAAGGAGCCTAAAATAAAAGCAAAAAGAAACGTTTTTATGATAGGAAAAGTTTTTTTTATGGAGTTATAAGGTTTTGGTTCTCTGGGGAGTTCTATAAAAGGGGATTGTTTCTCAGAAGAAAAAAAGGAAGTATCTGTAGAAGAAGTAGAAAAAGAAGAGGAATCAAAAGAAGAAGGGCTATAAGCCGGCGCAAAAGATACATTTTCATCTAGAAGCTTTGGCATATCTTCAGGCGGATCTTGATGCCAGGTATGAGAACAAGAAGAACATTTTACTATTCGCCCTGAGGGTCCTAGGGAATCAGGGGAAATCACGTATCGTTTAGAACAGGCCTCGCAAGTTATAATCATCTATAGTATAACATCCTTAAGAGATAATATAGTACTGTACATAAAGTTATAAAAAATATAAATGTTTCTTTTGCGTCCGACAACACGTTTAACTGGTTTTTCTTAAGAAAAAAAGAAAAATTTCTTTTTTATAAAGAAAATATATCGAGGAACAATAGATAATGAGAAGCCGAGAAATTATAAAGTTTCAAAACGTAGGGCTTTCTTTCCCGGGAGAAGTAAGGGTATTTGAAGATATTTCTTTTACTTTATTAGAAGGTACATTTCATTTTTTAACAGG
>CAYUAL010000136.1:0-3975 GCA_964442815.1 uncultured Alphaproteobacteria bacterium
TTTGCAAAGTTAAGCCGAACCCCCCCATCAGATGTTCTTTCAAATCTAGTCTCTACTCCTGTTGCGGCTTCTTTAGCACCTGCTCATAAATTTAATTTTCTTTTTTCTTCAGGCCTCTTATCTAAGATCTTCACTAACTTTTCTGTATCTGTTTTATCACTAGCCAAGCTCCAAGAAGGTAAAGCTGCACTCGCTACAAGAACAAACGCTGTAAATATAGAAGCTGTCAAATAAGATTTTTTCATTATCGTTCTCCCTTTTTATTTTTATTATTCTTATTAAGTAGGATACCACGCAAAATAAAAAAAGAAAAGCTTTCCCCCCAAGCTTTTAAGAAGGTAAGTTTTTAAGTTTAATCCCTATCCATAATACTTAAAAAAGCAGAGACTGTTACTATCTCTATGTTTTTATACGAATGAAGTTTTAATAGATGATTATCCCCACTAACCAAGTACTGTGCTTTACCTTCAAGTGCCGCAATAAGGTACTTATCATCATCGGGATCTTCTAGCACAAGAGTAGGATAAGTAAATCTAGGGTTTACAATATGAGAAACAACTTCTAAAGAAGCTATCCTTTGAGAGCTCTAAAGAGCTCAAGTTAGTATCCTAGATACCGCGATCAAGTCGCGGTATGACATTTTTTGTTTTATGTCCTAAATTTGTCAGGTAATAAGTTTAAGATAAAGGAGGGTGTTTTTAATTCCTTTAAAACAAGCGTCTATGGATAAGAATTGCTTTCCATTGTTACGTATACTGGAATTTGTTATTAACCGTACTATCAGGAGCTGGCCTATTAGAAGAGCTTGAAGATTTAGAAAGTTTCTCAAAATGGATCACTCCCCATAAGAAACCCACAGTAATAGGAATCATTATAAATATTACGCCCCAAGGACCAAAAAACTCTGTGAGATATACAGCCCCAAAAGAAGTAACAACATACATAAGTGCCCTTGATAAAGCATACATAAAGCTCGTATAGGTAAATCGTCTTAAAATAGGGAAGTGAACAACGAGCGCTGCAACTGCAGGAACACCGGTTAAAGTAAAAAAAACAATTAAGATATTAACTATCAATACATCAGAAGATGTCTGTACATTAGAAAATATAAAGGGGAAAAAACATAAAAATAATAAAAAGAGGGCAGAGATTATCTTTAAAATTTTTAAAGGGAAGATTTTATAGCTTAGAAATACTGTTACTAAAATCCCTAAAAATTCAACGATAGATACTATAAAGTTTTGGCTTATGACAAATTCTCCACTATATCCTACATTTTTAAGCAGGTTACCGCAAAAGATATAGCTAAAGTATAAACACACTGGAGGACCTGAAGAAATGAGAAAAAAAGCAAAAGAAGTTTTCCAATTTAATTTTTCTTTCCAATTTACATTTGTGCTTTTTAAAAGCTCTACAGCTTTTTCAGAGATATTATCTTGGGAATCTTCAATGGCCTTTCTCATGCGTCTTTTCATGTCTACGAAATCGGGTGTTTCCCGAAGACGTGTACGTGCTACGGATCCTACGACTGCAACAGCAGCACCTATCCAAAAAGCATTCCTCCAATTGAAACTACCCGCAGTAACAAGAGTAGCTGTACCAAGAGCAACCATAGTACCAAATCGTGAAGCACACCCTATTAAAGCAACTACAGGGTATTGCATGGGTGGCCTAGTAATTTCTGTTAGATAAATCTCAGCTCCAATAATTTCTCCCATGGAAGAGAGACCTTGCAAGACACGGCACATAGTTACAAGCCACGCAGCCGTGATTCCTATCTGAGCATACGTAGGAAGAGTTGCCATGATAACGCAGGATACAGCCATCATCATAGTGGTAAGAATGACGGTCGTTTTTCGTCCCATAAAATCGCCAATATATCCAAAAAGAAGAGCTCCAAACGGCCTTAAAATATAGGTTGAGCAAAAAGCAAAAGCCGAAAGAAGAGCTGCCGTATGAGGATCTGTCTCAGGGAAAAAGAGACTATTTAAAAGAACAGCCATGTGCACGTAAAGCATCAAGTCGAAGTACTCAAGGAAAGTCCCTACTTGAAGTAATCCCACAGCTTCACGCTGATCTCTTTTTAACGATGAAAATATACCCATGTAATAACTTCCTGTTATATTGATGCCTTTATTGTATAAGCGTACTATAAATAGCTTTTTATATTTCTGGAAGAGAGTATTTTTATTTTCTATAAAGTCATTCTAATCCTGGGCTTAATGAAAAATCATTCACAAAAACTAAAAAGGTCATCCCGCTACTTGATAGTGGGATCCAGGATAATAACTTGAGCCTTTTAGAAATTGCTACAAATTGGGACATGCAGCCACACTTAAAGCGTAACGCTTTTCTACCTGAACTTTTACATAAAAAAGAGAAGAAACTCAAGGCAGCAAGCCCCCCATAAACAGCCTCTCTCTAAGAGGCTGCCCTAAAAGCTTTATACCCTATCTTAGGCTTACTTAGCAGAGTAGGCTAAAGAAACAAACCGAACTTCTTTTTCTGTGCTGAGGAGTTTTTTAAACTCAGGTCTATCTTCAGAATACTTTACTGTGAAACGTATCCTGTCTCTTTCAGGAGATACCTCTGCTCTACCTCGAAAACGAACTTGTTTTTGAGAATCCATAGAAGTCAGTAAAATAAGATCCTGTCCATTGTCGTTAAGATAACGGACCATTTCAGCGGCATTTGTTGGCTCCCGATGCGGATTGGGCCTGTCATAAATCCCATGAATCTGTGGCTCAACAACCAAATCTACATAACCATCCCCAACGAGTACAACTCGCGCATTAGAAGCAAAATATAAAGAAGCTAAACGGGATAATGAATCTTTAGACTCGGGCATAGCAGCCTGTGCCTGTGCAGTGAAAAGAGCTCCTGCAACAATCAATGCTGTTCCTATTTTTCTCATGATCTCTCCTTATCGTTTGTTATTATACCTTAAAAATATCATAGAGCCCGCAAGAAAGACAAGGCCCCCCTCATGAAAGTTTAGAATATTTTCTTAAGGTCAGAGTTGTTTTTTCGGAGAAAATATCTTACCTCTCCCCTTTGTGGGAGAGGTCGCTCCGAAGGAGCGGGTGAGGGGGTATTATAGGATAGATCTGATGTTAAAAAGTTTCGAGCAGATTTGGTTTTTGGTAAAATACACTACCTCTCCCCTTGTGGGAGAGGTCGCTCCAAAGGAGCGGGTAAGGGGTATTACAGGATAATTCTGATGTTAAAAAAATTTCGTAAAACACTGCGTACAAATCAAACAGAAGCTGAAAACCGTCTTTGGTACCACCTCAGAAATCGACGGTTTCAAGGGTGGAAGTTTAGGCGTCAACATATAGTACAAGGGTACATTGTTGATTTCATTTGCCTTGAAAGAAAACTTATAATTGAGCTCGATGGCGGACAACATGCAGATCAAAAAGCTTATGATCATCATCGTACACAGATACTCGAAAAGAATGGATTTAAAGTGATACGCTTCTGGAATAACGACGTGTTGGGTAATTTAGAAGGTGTCTTAGAGACGATCTTAAATACCCCTCACCCGCCGCTACGCGCCGACCTCTCCCACAAGGGGAGAGGTTAAAGTCTTTTCATCATCCCGAACTGACGCTAATATGCTAAAGGAAGAAGCCGAATATCTTTTTCCGTTTTTAGAAAACTATGAAGCTGCTTTTTATCTGCAGAGTTCAGAATCCACAAACGAATCCTTCCCTCTTCCTTAAGAGCTTCTATTTTTCCTTTGAATCTAGCCCGGTTTTGAGAATCAAGCGACGTAAGCAACATCACATCATCTTGATGGCTATTAAGATAGTCTTTCATCTGGGCAAGACTTACAGGTTTTCTATGCCTTAAGGGTCTGTCTTCTAAAGAATGGATGACAGACGTAATTTCAAGGTCAAAGTAAGGTTTTTCAGGATCGTCTACATACTGCAAAATAGTGGCATTAGAAGCAAAATATAAAGGGTTAGAAAG
>CAYUAL010000137.1:0-3087 GCA_964442815.1 uncultured Alphaproteobacteria bacterium
GTTTTTGCTGCTTTTCTCTTTGCGATGTTAGATATTATTAACAAAAAATTTATTGTTAAAGAAACCATGCTGGGTATGTTGTTTTATTCTGCACTTGTCACAACAGTATTAAGTGCAATACCTACATACTATGTATGGCATACCCCTACCCTCCAACAGCTTGGAGTCTTAGCTGCATTAGGAGTAGGAGCGAACTTGCTTCTCTACTGTCTCCTAAAAGCCTTTTCTTTGATGGACGCTTCGGCTTTAGCCCCTTTCCGGTATTTTGAGCTCGTACTATCGGTCGTCTTTGGATTCCTGATATTCGAGGAGCTTCCCGGGTGGGGAACAGCCCTGGGCACTCTTATTATTATCCCAAGTACCTTCTTTGTTGCGCGTTATGAACTAAAACGCCGCAAGAAGAAAAAAGAGGTCGCCAATGCTTCTGACGCTAGTTTATCGTCCAACTCCTCTCCAAAGAAAAGACATAGTGCTTAATTAGCGAGAAGACATAAAAACTTTTCTTACGCGCTCTAGATCCTCGGGAGTATCGACCGTATAAGGCTCTTGATCTACTAAAAGCCCTTCGATGTGCATCCCTGCTTCAAGGGCTCTTAGTTGCTCTAGTTTCTCTCGTTTTTCTAACGGACTAGGAGGAAGACTCACATACGTCTCTAAAGCTTGCCGTTTATAAGCATAAATACCAATATGATGGTAAAAAGGACCATCCCCATATGGAATAAGCGCCCGCGAGAAATAAAGAACTTTTCCATGATCTTTCCCTGGTTCTAGGGCAAAAGCAGCTTTTACTACATTAGGATTAGCATGATCTTTTTCATAATCTAAAGGAGCCAAAGGAGTTGCTATATCCACTCCTTCTTTCTTCTTAAAGATATTAGCCAGTTTTGATAAAAGTGTTGGATCAAATAAAGGCAGATCCCCTTGTAAGTTTATAATAAGATTGTGTTTTTTGTCAGAATCTATCTTCTGTAAAGCAGCATAAATACGATCAGACCCAGACGGAAGATCTGGGTCGGTTAATACAGCTTCAAATCCAGCCTCGCATACAACATCATAAATTTCCTGATCACCTGCTGCGACAACGACGCGCCCAACTTTAGATAACAAGGCATTTTCCACCACGTAGAGAATCATAGGTTTTCCTGCTATGTCAGCCAAAGGCTTATTAGGCAAACGTGTAGCCGCAAGACGTGCTGGAATTAAAATAATAGGATTAAGTGTTTCAGACATAGATGAATCCTAAAAAATATGTTAAAGAGATGACCTTAGATATAAAAAAAATATCTCAAATGATCAAATAAAAAGTCTCTCTTAAAGTCTCGTGCATGTCCGGATTCGAATATAACAAAATTGCTGCTGCTATTCTTATTGCACTCTTAGTAGGGCTTATTGCTTCTCTTGTTGCGGACTCGCTTATTCATCCAAAGAAGCTTGAAAAAAATGTGTATATTGTGGAAGGTGTAGGAGAACCTACTCCCTCTATAACTCAATCTACAGAAACTATAGAGCCCATCACCCCTCTTCTGGCTTCTGCCAATATTGAAAAAGGGAAAGAAATCTATAAAAAATGTGTACAGTGCCACACACCAGATAAAGGCGAACCTAACAAAGTTGGCCCTAATCAATGGGGTATTGTAGGCGCCCCCATAGCCCACCGGACAGATTATGCTTATTCAGAAGCCATGAAATCAAAAGGAGGGACATGGGATTATGAAACGCTAAACGACTTCCTTGCTTCTCCAAAAAAGTTTATTCCTAATACAAAAATGGCTTTTATAGGCCTTCCTAAAGCCCAAGATCGTGCTGATTTGATTGCTTATTTAAGAACCTTATCAGATAACCCTTTACCCCTTCCACAACCAGGTGAACAGCCTTCCACCTCTTCTTCTTCTAAAGCCTCTTCCTAGCTTCTAAGCTTAAAATTCACTTCTTTTCTTGCATTATGCATACGAAATTGGTACTTTTTTGCTTAATCATATAAAGGGATAATTTTATGCCTCAAAATAAGCTTTTTCTCCTTATTCTCTCCTCTATCTTAGTTGCTGGGTACCCTTTTAAAAGCTCAGCAGACTGGAGAAAATATGTTCCTGATATTGCCAAAAAATATATTCCTTCTGATGGCACAGAAGAAGAATGGGAAGATGGCTGGGAAGAAGACAAAGAAGAAATCGAAGACGACTGGGAAGAAGCTGAAGAAGAAATTGAAAATGACTGGGAAAAATATATCCCTAATTTTGATAAAAGTAAGGCCTCTAAACGTTCTCAGAAAAATGCTCACTCCTATTATGGGCCAACTTCCTTAAGTAACAAATCCCTTACAAACCTCCGTGTTATGGGACCTTTGTCTTTAAAAGATAGCACCATAAAAGGAAAATTAGATGTTTATGGACCCTTCAAAGGAAACTCTATCCAAGCAGCTAAACTAACAGTTCAAGGCCCAACCTCAATATACAATAAAAGTAAACTTGGATCTGTAAGTATTAATGGACCACTCACTATAAAGAACTCTCGTGTTTCTTCTGATTTAATAGTCAACGGCCCTATATTTGCTTCTCATAGTGTTTTCATGGGAAAAATAAGTGTTTCATCTACAAAGCTAACCTTTAAAGACTGCAATTTACAGACGTTAAAAATACGTCCCGCACATAGTTTTGGAAATAACCAGCAAGTTTTATATTTAAAAGGAAATACTATTGTTAATGGGGATATTTCTTTTATGACAGGCAACGGAAAAATTATAAAAGATGCTTCTGTCGTCATAAAAGGTAATATTTACGGATCTAAATAACTTAAGCCCTCTTGTTAAGGAGTTATTATATGAAAAACAATTCTTTTGTATTGTTCAAGCTTTTTCTATTTTCGTCTATCTTCTTTATTTTTTTCTCTTCTTTCGCCTCTTCTAATGCTTCAGCAACTTTTACAACGCAAGGCTTGTCTGTTTACGAAAAGCCTAAATATCCTGCTAATTTTACGCACTTTGAGTACGTAAGCCCTAATGCTCCCAAAGGGGGAAAAGTCCACCTAGCCGTGCCAGGCACATTTGATAGTTTAAACCCTTTTATTCTCATGGGGACACCTGGCATTGGA
>CAYUAL010000137.1:3097-3964 GCA_964442815.1 uncultured Alphaproteobacteria bacterium
CTATTAGAAAAATCTGAGGATGAAGCATATACCCTTTATCCCTCTTTGGCTGAATCTTACGAGCTTGCTCCAGATAAATCCTCTATCACTTTTAAAATTCGTAAAAATGCTACATTCGAAGATGGGAAACCCATTACTGCTGATGACGTTTTATATTCCTTTAAAACGCTAATAGAAAATGGCAGACCTATGTTTAAAGCTCAATTCGAAGATGTTAAAAAAGCGGAAAAATTAGATGCTCATACAGTTCGTTTTACCTTCAAAACAAATAAAAATACGGAGCTTCCTCTTATCCTAGGAAATAATTTATATATTCTCCCAAAACATTTTTATGAAAAGCAAGATTTTAGCAAACCTTCTTTAACACCGCCCCCAAGTAGCGGTCCCTATCGCGTTGAATCTGCAGAAGCAGGTCGATCTATCGTCTACAAACGTATTACTAATTGGTGGGGAGAAAATCTCCCTATAAACAAAGGTCGCTTTAATTTTGACACCATTCAATATGAGTATTTCCGAGATCCTATGGTGGCTTTTGAAGCTTTTAAACAAGGAAGTATTGATTTCCGTCAGGAGCTTATAGCCCGGCTTTGGGCAACCGCCTATGATTTTCCTGCCGTAAAAGAAGGGCGTATTATCAAAAAAGTAGTCGTTCATCAAAATCCTTTAGGAATGTTAGGGTTTGTTTTAAATACGCGCCATCCTTTCTTAAAAAATATTAAAGTACGAGAAGCACTCTCTTATGCCTTTGACTTTGAATGGATAAACAAGAACCTTCTTTATGGAGCCTATCAAAGAACAAAGAGCTATTTCACTAACTCGCCTTATGGCGCTCAAGGAAAACCAACCAAAGCGGAACTTAAAATCCTT
>CAYUAL010000138.1:0-3945 GCA_964442815.1 uncultured Alphaproteobacteria bacterium
TTAAATCTTTTATTTATTTTATACTTTTTTCTTTTCTCAATATGACCCTCTCCCCTACGGTAGAGGCTATGCTCGCTGAAGCTAGTAGAGAAGGAGATGCTCATCTAAAAAGAGGAGCTCTCCCGCTCACTGGCGATATTCCAAAAGATGCTATTGTTTTTGTTCCTGTCTCCGGATCCCAAGTCCATGGATCTACTCCAAAATCTCCAGAAGTTCTTGCTTTAGATTCTTCTCAAATTCAAGAACTTTCACAAGCTTTTCAGAAAGTCCAATTTCCAACAGATGCTGATTTTTGGGTGTCTTTAAGTGGGTATAATGAAGCTGGCCGAAGAAAGAATGAGCTTAATCCTCAGCTCAAAAGAGCAATTAAAGGTATTGCTGGAGTAGGTACTGCTTTATCAAGCGCGGCTATCGCCGAACTATTTATGTATGATGGTGCTGTTGGATCTCTTTTCGGAGTTCCTCCTGGATACTCTTCTTTAATTCCTCCATATCAATCTCTAATTTCTGGAGCTGTAGCTGCTTTCTTTATCATACCTGATGTGTATTGGACCTTTAAAAATGCTCTTCATGAGTTTGCTCGTCGTTCATCGCAGTATGATCCTTTGGCAAGAGAAGAGGATCGAGGAAAAGCCGCGGGAGGATTTGTGTTTGTTTTAGGAGGAATTGCTCTCTTTTCTGGTAAAGAGATATTTGCATATGTTACTACAAATATAGGAGCTCCTGGATGGCTTATTGCTATTGCTGCTGTTGCTGGTGTTCCTTACGTTCTTCTTAAAGTTAAAAGTGCCCATGATATTTTTCAAGAAGGTTGGGATTATATTTATCGAGGAGGAAAACATTGGATCCTCAATAAAATGGGACACCGCATTGCAGGAGAAGAGGCAAAGGATGAACTTCGCACGGCCTTTGGTAAAACTTTCCGTAAAAACCTGCATCACCCAGAGGAAGCTCTTGATCTTTTTATAAGTATTCAGGCAGTCCAGTCTTTTGTCCAAGATCAAACTCGAGAGTTTCTTAAAACGTTGGATGAACTTAAAAAGAAACACTCTCTTAAAACCACTTCTAAATTAGACCGAGAAAAAATCGATCTTCAAATTGTTAAATTGGAAGCAGACCTTTTAAACGTAGAACGCCTCGGGGATTTGCTTACCTTCAAACTGATGTATGATTATGCACAAGATAAGCCTTTCTCTTCGACTGCTGCTGCAATGACTCCTATAGATAAAGATCCAGATGCCCCACCTAGAAAACATCATCCTTGGTGGGACTATACTCTAAAAGGAACAGGTATAATTGTTGCAGGTATGGCCAGCGGTTCTGTTTGGTATGGATTTAAGTTTATATTCGATACGTTTGGAGCACCAGATGGTGTTTCTAAAGGTCTAGCTTCTACTTTAACACCTTTCATGCTTGCTTATCTGACCAAAAAATGGGGAGATAGCTTTTCTCGTATCTTTAGATTCGCGGCTAATTATAACCCCATTGAAGCAGAAAAGCATATCTCTCAACCCGCTGTAAGCTATCCGCGCTTTAGAGCTGTGATGGAATTTTTAAACCTTGCTAGAAGTACCTTTACGAATCTTCCTACTGCTCTAGTTGGAGCCGAAGGGTTAGGAGTAGCCCAGGTGCCTCCAGTGGCTGGCTTTGCAACTAATATTCCCTCCATGATGGGATACGGAGCAGCTCTAAATGAAGAAACCAGCCGTAGGCTAGCAGGTATGATTTCTGCGGCGCATATGCGCTTTGGAAAAAATAACTGGCAAGAAAATATTAAACAATGGTTAGCAACGGAGCTTTTCCGGGCCAGTGAATGGGTGGATCGTCTCAAAGGCCGCAATGCTATTCTTCTACGCGAATATATGCGCAAAGATCCCAAAGAGTGGTTTAAGGCGTCTATTCCGGATGGCATGGCTCCTAAACCTCCTGTAAGAGTGGTAGATGTAACAGGGCTAAGGGATGATACTGTAGCTGCTTCTGCTATTCCTGTAGATCTATCTCAACCGCGAGAACAATCTTCTGCTGCTGGAGGGGATGGCACTCCCATAAGAACAGCTTCGGATACCCCGACTGATGGAGCCTCTCAATCTGCTGTTGCCGGAGTTTCTGGGGCTGCAGTAACGCCTCTTACAACTCCTGACGGTGCCTCTGATGCGGTTCTTGGGTCTGCTGATCTAGCCCAACTTTCGCCAGTCGAGGGAGATGGATCACCAGTTACGCCTCAACCTCCCGCCCGCACACTTCCTCCTGTCCTTCAAGCTCCCCTCTCGCCTATGGTAAGTGGAGATATCCCTCTCCAGCCCCTGGGTGCAAGCAGAAGTGATTCCACCGTTTCTCTTTTAAGAGCCGTAGATGCGTCTTCTTCTGTTCCAGATCAAGCTGCTCCCGTCGTTCTCCCACCCCACGGCCCCAAGCGCTGGGCCTTGCAAGCTTTGGACTACCTAAAACGAAAGAGCTCTAGCGTTATGGAGGAGATAGCTATCCAGATTTCCCCCTTCGCTCGCGCAGCCGAAGGCCTTCCCGCCTCCCGTCACAGCCTTGCTGTCCAACAAAGTCATTTGAGGCCAGAGAGAAGACAAATGGGTACTGAATCGGCTTCTATTGCAGAACGATTCCTTAAAAGAGGAGGTCAATCTGATACGGGTGATCCTCTGAGAGAACGATTATTACCCCAATAGCTGCCTGCTAAAGACCCAGGACTCTTGCGTAGCCTTTTGAATAGACTTCGTGGCTCAGCTCTATTCCTCAAGTCCCTTCGCAAACTTTAGAAGATGATATTTTTAAAGAAATATTTATAGTGAAATTATTACTATTAATTTGGTATGAAGGGATACATTACAAGATTGAAGAACATGTAAAGCGCTATTTGGACAAAAATTTTTATAGATATCTAAGTTAAAAATGAAAAATCTTTTCCTCTTAAAACTAACCTTAATAATGGGTTTATACCTTATTACCATTCCTCTTAAAGTAAGCGCTATGGGTCCCCATATGCAGCTTATAGATATAGAGGAAGAAGAAAATAAAGTAATAGCTTACGGTATGTCTAAGTTCCCAGGGCGAGAAGACTGGGGAAGGTTTACCGCATTTGTTGCAGGTGAAAATTGTGTTGGAGGTCCAGCACATGCTTTTCTTAATGAGAGAGGAGAAGCAGCTGAACAGGTTATTATTTCATTTGGAACGAAACAAGTTACAAAAAAAGTTACAAAAAGGAAGTGTTGTGGCTGTATAAAATATGAAGATTTTTATGAAGATTTGGTTGATCAAGCAACAGCTATAATAAATTCTCCTCTCGTTGTAGTTCCTAAGCAATATTCAGATAGTCCACAATGCTCTGAGTTTGATGTTGCTTTATTATCCTTTATCAATATTCCCCCATCTGAATTATCAGAGGCAGGTATTTATGCTCCTTGGTATAATGGTATACATCCTGTTCAGATGGCCTTCCCTACAACAAACTTTATTTATGGAACAACAGCTTTCACACTTGCAGATACTTATGGTGTGTCTAATTTGGATGTATTTGAAGAAGAGGAACTGCGTGGGGCCCCAATTGTCATAAAAGGCTACCCAAAATATTTCTCTGCAGCTGGAAGAGCTGATACGACAGTGCATAATGCATTTGCTAGTCTAGGAATGATCACAGACGTCCGAGATAACATATTCTTTCATAATTGCATTACTGCAAAAGGATTAAGCGGAGCCCCAGTTTATTTAGAAGGATCTGTATGTGGTATTCATTCAGGAGCTTTTGCAACAAGGATTAATAATGAAGTTCTAGATTTTTTTGAAGCAAGTTTAAGTGTTCTGGATAAAAGAACACTTTCTTCTTAGGTCATTTAAATATTCTAAAAAAGAAATTTTGACTTCTTTACAAAAGAGAAGTATGATTTTTTTGGTATTTGTTAACAACTATTATTTATCCTACCTTATAAGGAGGAAATC
>CAYUAL010000139.1:0-3893 GCA_964442815.1 uncultured Alphaproteobacteria bacterium
GATACCGCAGATCGATTGACCCAAAAGCTTTTCTCTATTGAAGGTGGAATGAGGATCACTTTCTCATCTTTAAAAAAGAACAATGTACAAAGAAGAAAGTTAGACACTAAAAGAAACCCCCCTACCCTTAAAGACCAGTCTCTTTGCATTTTTAAAGAAAAGTTTGTAAGATCCAGATGTAACTTCTTCATCCTATAAATTCCCGAACGTAAGAAGGCGGCGTATTAGGATGATTTCTTAAAGAGTTAGGCAAATACCAATAAATGGCATGTCTTAAGAGACCTCCTGGAACATTCTTTTTAAAGCTTCGCAAAACATAATAACCCCCTGCACCTATCAAAAGACCTACAAAACCTAAATCAAATCCAAGTGCTAAAAAAATAGGAACAAAAAGAATACTAATCTCATCAGCTGTCCATAAGCCATACCGAATGGGGTTATCAAGATACTGTAAGATTGTATGCTTGTCATATGACATAAGTCTTATTACCCCTATATCAACGCCGCAAAAACAGTTTTTACATGCGGGAAATAAAGAATAGCGAAAACAAGAGCTGCCAAAGAAGCAGCTATTGTTTTAAAATTAAATCCTGTAACAACACCTTGAACTAACCCAAATATTCCTCCACCAATAAGGGCTATCCTTACCCAGCTTCCGGTTAGCATATCTTCTGTTTTAGCTCCTACTTCTTTTAGAGGATCGTCCCCTGCTACCGCCAAAACTTCAGGACAGATAAGCGTCATAATCCCTATAGCTAGAAGCCCAAGATGCATATAGAATGATATTTTACTTTGATGTTTTTTCAGCATTATAAGAATCCTTTTGGTTGACTAAACATAGAAGGTAAACAATTATGGTTTTATCTCTTTGAGAGAGAATCTTGCTATTAATACATCATTTGATGTATTATTCAATAAAAAAATGTACCACTAATATATTTTTGGTTTTTTGAATTATTGAAAAAGGCTTTTATAAGAAATGAGAGCTCAACCTATTATAAATCAGAGGTCTTCATGAAAGATAATCCTTCATTTAATAAAAATAGCTTAACCTCTGTAGGAAAAAGACTAATAGCTTTACGTTCTCTTTGTGGTCTGCAAAGAAAACAATTCAGCGATAAACACGGAATTAGCTACCACACTCTAAGATCTATAGAATTAGATATAATGTCCATATCTTCTAAAAGTATGGATAAGCTTATAAAAGCATTTCGAAGTGAAGGACTTATAATCTCTAACGAAAATTGGATTTTACATGGCACTGGTCTTATGCCCACACATGGGATAGATACTAGCTTAATAAATGAAGAAGAAGCTAAATACGAAGAGCACTCAAAAACAATACAAGAAGAAAGTAATCTCTTTTTATCTCTCCAAAAAGGTAGAACTCTCCTTACTATTGAAGACGAATGTAATGCCCCCTACTATAATTTTGGAGACATTGTCGGAGGACTAATTATTTCACAAAAAGAAGGCTTTATTAACCACATTAATAAGCTTTGCATTATAAAACATCCTAAAATAAAAAATAAATTTATTATGAGAAAAATCATACCTGATGACAAACAGGATCATTTTAAGCTACTTGCACTAGGAGATTTAGATCAATCAGATTCTATTTTTACTGGAGTTAAGATCGACTTTTGCGCACCTGTTATCTGGTATAGAAAAATATCTTAAAAATAGAGGCTAACTCCTATATTCCCTTTTGTTCATATAGTTTCCTGTTATTCTTATTTCTAAAATTAAAGGTTTTTATTTATCTACTAAAAAAAGAAAATATTCCTCTTTTTTTCCTTTAATTTTTTTATAGATAGGATGGAAGTTATCCTTCCAATACCTTCCTTCAGGTATTTTATAACCAAAGTCATCTAGGCAAAAAGCTAAGCCTTTTTTACGATTAATTTTTTCTAAAACGTGAGAAGAGTTTTCTTCTGCTTCTTTACTCTCTAGAAGAGCCTCTATTTCCGATAATGAGAAAGTTAACAAAATTTTTTCTCTATTTTTATTGTCCTTTAAAAGGAAATATCCTTCCAATCCAAAGAGACAATATTCTTTAATGTTAAGGCCTTCTAATAAAGAATAAAAAGTAGAAAAAAACTTTGGATCATTAATTGGAGTAAACTTTTCCCTCAAAGATAGCAGAACCTCTAATTTATATAAAAGATTCTTAAAATACCTTTGTTGTGCTTTACTTATTTCTTTCTTAATCAAACTTTTTATGGTGGAATTGTTCTTGTGTATACATTGGTCAATTAGCCCTTCGTTAAAAGCTTCTAGGGCTATTTTTTCTTCTCCAGAATTAATTAATAAAATTTTTTGTACATCATATTCTTTTATTTTACGGCATATATCTAAGGTTTGATGTTTCGTGGAGGAGCAGTCCAAAATCACATTAGATATTTGTTTACGTACTTTTTTATCTAGATAAATCTTCGGAAGATTTCTGAATTCAATTTCAATTGGATACAAATTTCTTTCTATTTCTTCACTTTCAGAAAAAATTTCTTCTAAAGAAAGGTTTTTCCTTTCATCATCCTTCAACTTTTCTAAAAAAGTGCTAGACTCATGAAATATTTCTAACTTTTTAATGAACTCATCCTTTAAGCTTAAAAGCTGTTCATGTAAGATTTCATCCTCACTAAGAACTAAAGATATAGTAGGATATAAAACTAAAGGAAATGATACCATCACTAAATTCCTATAAGATTATTTTTTAAAAGATGTCCTGTAACGTTAAAATAAAAACAGTAGACAATACCGTCTCCTTTTCTATCAAGAAAAAAAAGATTATGGACAAATTTAGCACGCTATACCTAGTGTACTTCTTCTCACAAAGATAATTAATGTAACAGGTATAAATTTAATCTTCGTATGCGTTTTTGTATCATCTCATATGTAATGCGACGTTTTTCTTCTTGATAAAAAAGAATTGTTCTTTCTAAAGCAATAAAAAATGCAAAAACATTACATGGATACAAAGGTACCATTTCCTTTACTAAAGCGTCTTGATCCCAATAAACAGAAAAATATGTACAATCCCAAGAAACATTAAAGTCTTCATCTTTATCACTTTTTAAAAAGCTGCGGAAACGCCCATCGAGATCAGAAAGATCATATTTGCCTTCAAAGTCCCATCCTCTCACATCAATAACATGGCAAAGTTCTAAGAGTTCTTTTTGAGTCTTATCCTTTAACCAATATGCAGAATCTGCTTCAGATTTAAAAAGCATACTTTGAAAACGCCTCCATTCTCTTTCAAATATAAAAGTAAATGATCTAAGAGCATTCTCTATTTTTAGTAATTCTAGATCTTCTAACTTTTCAGATATTTCATTTTTAAAATCTTTTACATAGTAAAGTCTTTCCATGTTTTATCTCCCTTATAGATTTTATAGTTGGATTATTTTTCTTCTACAAATATTACAGGATTTGCCTTCCCTATTTCAGGATCAAGAAATAAGCTTGCAAAAAGAATAATTTTAAGTACATGCATATATTTAAATTTTCTCATGACATTATCCTTCCTTACGCATCATTTGATTAACCTGAAAAAATAATAAATTTCCTTAACCTCTTGATCACATCAGATATACTAATCTTATGCTTCTTCACCTTCGTTATGTATGACTTGGAACATAACTTTGCTTGAAACAAACTAACTGTATTTTTAAAAGAAGAAGGTTTCTATCAGGAAAGTGGATGTAGGGGTAACCCTTAAGGGCATAATTTAAATTTCTTGTTTCTATTAGAATTAAGCGTTAAACTAAGAATAAGAAAATGCCCTTATAAGACTCCTCTATATAATGAATACTTAAAATATAAAATTCTCTTTATGAACAAAGAAACTGTTTATTTTCATCCTGGCTTTTATATTGAGAATCTAAAATCTA
>CAYUAL010000140.1:0-1571 GCA_964442815.1 uncultured Alphaproteobacteria bacterium
AAGCAGGAAAAGTCGTATACGTTTTTATCCCCCAATCTATAAGTTCTAACGTACCCCTCAAAGCTCCCCAGTTTAGATCCGTAAGGCTTATATGTTCCTCTCCTTCTATAGGATTGTACCCTGTATAGGATCGAACGACATTCCTGAGTTTATTACCAGTTTTTTTAGCCATATAGAGGGTAAACGGTACAGTTACAACAGATGTTGCTGCTGTTGATAGAGAAGGTGATAATTTGATAGTTTCTGCAACAAACCCCCACCCAAACCACAGGGCTCCGCTTGCCATTACTCCCCCAGCTGCTCCAACTGTTTGAGCTAAATCATCATACCATGGATGATCTCCTCCAAAGGCCCACCTTCTGAACTTTCTTATCTGTCCTACTTCTTTTTCTGGTTTCCTTACATAAGCATCGGCTTCATCAAACTTATAAAGAGTTCTAAGGACGAGCATGTCCCCTACTCTTTGTCGTGTTAAGATCTGTCCCTCTAAGGTTGCTATCTCAACATCCATTGCTCTTTGGATTTGTGGATCACTCTCTTTTGGATACCGTTCTTTTAATTCTTCTAGCGTTGTACGTAGCTTTCCAGTTATCTCTTCTACAAACTGATTGATAGCTTGTATAGAAAGGAGAAGGTTGGCACTCTCCATTGCTTCTTTACGTGTCTTTCTAAATCCTTGAGTAAACTTACCTCGGACATCTTCTTTTGCTTGTTCCCCGGCTATACGTCTTCCCTTTTTTCTTTCCCATTTCCTTTTTGCCCAGGCCCAAAAATCGCTATATGTCTCTTGGAAAGATGTAAAAGCCTTTCCTACCTTTAATCCTACATAAGGGACACCACAAATTATTACTAACGCAGCTATGCCAGGAGGTATGGGCGGAAGATTAGCCGTTATATAAGCGAAGACCTGTTTACCGGTTAATCCTGCTACTGCTCCGAGAGCTAGTACGTAAAACCCTGCTTTTCCTCGGTCATCTTCTTCGGCCACATATTTGTATTTCATATTGGGTCGTAAATACCATACGATCCCATTATGCAATGTATCGTATGCATCTTTTAAAACAAGTGCTCCTGCAAAACTTCCTGCTACCCATAAACTTGGAGGTACAGGTGGAACGGGTGTAAAAGGAGGAACCGCATTAATAAGAACAGCAACAGGGCTAAACATAAAGAGCTCACCTGTTGCTATACCAGCACCCACAGCTCCAATCCCTGCTCCTATCTTAACGGCTTTTCGTGTTTTTGATCCTAACTCTGTATCACGTCTTCTGGCTTCATGCCAAGAACTTATGGATACCATAAAATCAGGATCTGCAGACAGTTGTACTTCAAATGCCTCTACTGCACTTCTTATCTGAGGGACCTTATGAAATTGTACAGCTATTCCCTGCTCTTGCATATCTGCAGAAACAGGTTGTCCAAATACAACAGAAGGGTGAGAAGGTACAGGAGGCGTTCTTACTTGTAGCGGAACATCTCTTACTCCCGCCTCTTCATCTCCATGCATAGCCTCTACCAATCCTACTACCTGTAGGTTTAGTATGGAAGCAAGAATCACACATATAATTGAC
>CAYUAL010000140.1:1581-3832 GCA_964442815.1 uncultured Alphaproteobacteria bacterium
TTACTTTACTCAAATATCTTTCCACGTGGGGTCCTTCCCTCATGCATTTACTATCTATAATATTTAAATCACTTAGTCCTATAAGAAATATATAAAGTTTGTATCATCAAAAAAGTATAATAAAGTTATTTAATTTTTATGGTTATTTTCCACTACCCATCCATCCAAAATCTAAATACAACTTCAAAGGAGAATTTATTTCTATCATTTCTCCATCTTCCAAAAGTCCTGGCATAAGAAGTTTATTTGTTTTAGGGTCAACTAAAGGTGTTACATCAAAGGAAATTTCTTCTTTCGCTGCATCATACACAGGATTAGAAAACTTCATCCTAAATCCTTGAACATTTCCTTTATCATCATAAAATTCCCAATCTCCATTAGGACTTTCAGACGCAAAACTTGATTTTCCACCAGAGTCCCAACTTTTCATAAATTCAGGTACAGACATTTCCGTTTCATCATCCCCATTAGCAGGTAATAATGTTGCGAATTTTACTCCTTTAAAGATAGCTTTATAAGGTTTTCCTGCTTCTCCTTTTTGCAAAGAAAATCCTTTCTGAGAAAAGAAAATATAATCCACTCTATCTTTTGTAGGTATGCCTGCTTCAGTAACGCTTGTAGGCTCATAATTTAGAACCCTAAACATACTATGTGTTTGAGGATTTTGAGTGCGTGCGGTTATAAAGTTTTGTAACCGCTTATAACGAGCATCTTCAAAAGAATCATTAACTAAACGAACTCTAACAATATCAGGAGCAGTTCCATTTTCAATTGTGCCTTTAAATGCCGCATGAGGCCTAAGTTCGTTTATAGATACAACATAAACAAAGTTTCCTGGCTTTCTAGATCTGAGGTATGAAACAGCTTCCTGCACCTGCATATCTTGTGCATCATTTTGAGGTCTTTCTTCATAAGCACGAAGTATGGGTGAAATTGTAATATCTACATAGGCTCCCTTAGAATCGCGTCCAAGTTGGATATTTTTTACATCATCTGTAAAATCCCAGTGCGGCCTTGCAACAACCTGATTGTCAGCACTCTTAACTGCAGTTGATTTTTTGCCTTCCGAAACTGCCAAACTTCCTTCATTAATTAACAAAACCGTAAAAAGCATTGCATATAAAGAAGCCTTACCTATTTTATTTTTTCTTATTTTCTTTACCATTTTAGTTATCCTTAGATTGCATAATTAGGTTGTGCGTTTTTGCAAGAACGTTCTTTCGTGTTTTCATATAGACACTAAACTATCGACTTTCAAGTATAAAGATAACACGATTTTTTAGGTTTTATAAATAGGTTATGTAGAAGATAAGGTTATTTTATTGCTTTCTATTTAAAAAATAAAAGAATTTCCAATTTTGTTTTTTCTAAA
The DNA here is from genome assembly GCA_964442815.1 of uncultured Alphaproteobacteria bacterium. Taxonomy (GTDB): domain Bacteria; phylum Pseudomonadota; class Alphaproteobacteria; order 16-39-46; family 16-39-46; genus CAYUAL01. The sequence continues at coordinate 2,954 of CAYUAL010000140.1, forward strand.
CGTGCCACCTGTTTTTAAGCTCTCATAACCCAGTAATTTCTTTATTTATCATTCCACAACTTTGATTATATACTTGGCGCTTCAGCTCTATATTATAAATAATATATATTATAATATTTCTCATATTATTAAAAATATAATATTTTTAGTAATAAAGATTATTTTATTACTAATTTTTAATGAATCTAGCTTTTCCTAGAAACATTACAGCTAATCTATTTTGCAGCGCATTTAAAAGAGTAATCTCAACCTATAAAAATATTACTAATATTATTGATAATATAAAAATATTATGTTATTAGTAACTTAGGAAACTTGGTAATAAGTATGATCAAGTAATATAGTAAGTTATAAAAGAGAGGAACTTATGGCAAAAATATATGCGGTTAGCAATCACAAAGGAGGGGTTGGAAAGACAACCTCAACAGTTAATTTAGGGGCCGCACTAGCAAATAAAGATCATAAAGTGCTTCTCGTGGATCTTGATCCACAGTCTAACCTTACACAAAGTTTAGGCATAAAAAATGTAGAGATAACTATATATGAGAACTTAAAAGGTGAAAAAATTATACTTCCTATTGAAGCTAGGAAGAATTTATATGTTCTCCCTTCTTCTCTTGATTTATCAGCTGCTGAAATTGAGCTTAGTTCAGAACCGGGCAGAGAGTACGTTCTAAAAGAAATCTTGTCACAGCTAAAAGATAAATTTGATTATATTTTTATTGATTGTCCCCCTTCTCTTGGTCTTCTTACTATTAACGCTTTAGCCGCTTCAGATTACGTGCTGATTCCTTTACAAGCAGAATACCTTCCAATGCGCGGCCTTGCAAAATTAACGGATGTTATTAATAAAATAAGGAATAGACTAAATCCAAAGTT
>CAYUAL010000141.1:0-3754 GCA_964442815.1 uncultured Alphaproteobacteria bacterium
CTTATCTTCCTTGCTTAAAGCTGCGATATTAACAATTCTAGAAAGCTCAGAAGAGGAATCTGAAAAAAATTGATTTGTCATTAGCAAGACCTTGTTATAGAAGTAAGAAGCAAACTTGTTATTACTGTACCATGAAAAAACTAGGCATCCCATGGAAATTATGTCCTCTCTAAGAAAAAGTATTATTTTTAGCCTTTTTGGAATAGGCGTTGTGGGCCTTTCAGGGTGTGAACCATTTACTTCAATACGTGGAAATATTCCAGATCCACATTTAGTAGAACAAATCCAACCCGGCGTTTATACACAAGACCAAGTTATAGAGCTTTTAGGCCCTCCCACAGCAAAAGATCCGTTCAATCCTGGTATTTGGTATTATTTAGGAGAAAAGACAGAAAGAATTGCTTTCTTTAGTCCCGCTATATTGGAAAAGAAGGGAGCCGTTGTCGTATTTAATAAGCAAGGAATCGTAGAAGGGGTTGAACTTCTAGAAACGCCACATGATTTTGAATTAAACCCTCATAAGCGTAAGACAAGAACGTTTGGACACGACCCAAGCTTATTTAAGCAGTTGTTTGGTAACTTTGGACGATTTAGTCGCCAGAAAGCAGATTCTAAATAAATGTATGATTTAACCATTCCCATTGAAATTCTTCCACATGGTAAAGGTTTAGAACTTCCCATGTATGCAACAGAGAGAAGCTCTGGAATGGATTTGCGTGCTGCTATAGAAGGCCTAGTTATTTTGGAACCAGGTACGAGATTTTTGGTGCCCTGTGGTTTTAAAATAAATGTACCAAAAGGATTTGAGGCACAAATCCGGAGTCGCTCTGGCTTATCCCTTAATTATGGAGTGGTTGTCCTTAATTCACCCGGAACGATAGATGCAGATTATGTGGGTGAAGTAAAAGTTATTCTGGTTAATTTTGGAAAAGAGGAGTTTGAAATTACACGAGGGCTAAAATGTGCCCAGATGGTTATTGCTCCCGTAGCCCACGCAAAACTAAAGGCGGTTAATCATCTAGAAAATCACCTAGAAGAAACTCAAAATTATACTTCTTCTCGCGGAGAAAGTGGGTTCGGCTCTACGGGGATTATATAGAGTTTGAGCAGGTTTCTTACTTAGAAGATGATTCAGACGGCGCTGAAGAAGGTAAAATAAGAACTTTATCTTCTTTTTGTAAGAGGTTAAGGCGCTGGAAGGCTTGTTCTTCCAAAAGGTCACGATCTAAGTGTGGGTTTTTCAAGAGATACACGCGTTTTTCAAGCTTTTGGTGTTCTTCTTCAAGATTTTGCAGAGTATTTTGTGTCTCTGTAAGAATAGTCTCTAATTTCCGCCAAGAAAGCAGACCATGATCTCCTTGAATAAGGTGATATATAAAATATAAGAGCACTAAAAAAGCTATGGCAAAGGGCCATAAAGAACCAATTTTATGCCGTAAAGCTTGAAAAGAATACATAACTAATTAACTTAGGTGTTAGGAGAGAGCCATCTAATAAAGGGTTTTCTACCAGCATATACAGCCCTTGGACCTAAGTTTTCTTCTATGCGAAGCAGTTGATTATACTTAGCAACACGATCTGTACGGCAAAGAGCACCTGCTTTTAGTTGGCCACAACCAAAGGCCACAGATAAGTCTGCAATTGTTGTATCTTCTGTTTCTCCTGAACGATGAGACATCATGGTTGTATAGTTATTCTGATGTGCCATGATAAAGGTATTATAGGTTTCTGTTAACGTTCCAATTTGATTGGGTTTAAGAAGAATAGCATTAGCTAGATGATGTTCGATACCATAATTCAGGCGCAAAGGATTGGTCACAAAAAGATCATCTCCTACTAATTGTACAGCACTTCCTAAACGTTGGGTTAGAGCTCCCCAGCCTCTCCAATCATCTTCAGCCATTCCATCTTCGATGGAAATGATAGGATAGTTGGTTATAAGTTTTTTATAGTAGTCTATAAGCTCTTCAGCAGAAAAAGTTCTATTTAATCCATCAAATCGATACATGCCTTCTTTGTAAAGTTCTGTACCAGCAACGTCTAGAGCAAACATGGTATCCTCACCAGGTTTATACCCTGCTTTTTCTGTGGCAAGCAATAAAACATCTAAAGCTTCTTCAGGTACAGAAAAATCAGGTGCGAAACCTCCTTCATCACCTACATTCGTACTTTTACCTTGTTCTTTTAAAAGAATTTTAAGGTTTTGGTAGATTTCTGCACCCATACGTAATGCTTCCCGAAAACTAGGAGCTCCAATGGGAACAATCATAAATTCTTGAATATCTATGGAATTATCTGCATGTACTCCTCCATTAAGCACATTAAAGAAAGGCGTTGGAAGAAAGGAAGCGTAGGTTCCTCCTAAGTAAGCATATAAAGGTAAGTTTGCTGAGGCAGCAGCTGCTTTTGCTGAGGCTAGGCTAATAGCTAATATGGCATTAGATCCGAGCTTTTTCTTATTGGGCGTACCATCCAATTTGATAAGAGTAGAATCTATGAGTCCTTGATCAGTTATGGCTATACCAGCTAGAGCAGGTGCGCAAACAGAAGAAATCTTACGTACTGCATGCTGAACACCTTTGCTTAAGAAATGATTTTTATCTTCATCCCTAAGCTCCAAGGCTTCGTGTGTTCCAGTAGAAGCACCTGAAGGGACACTAGCACGCCCCATAATACCAGACTCTAAAATCACGTCAGCTTCAATTGTAGGGATGCCGCGGCTGTCTAAAATGGCTCGGGCTTTTATAGTTTTAATACAACTCTTATCTATGTTCATAGCTTACCAAATATGTTTGTTAAAAAAATTCCTTACTCTTTTTTGTAAAGAATTTCTTGAGGATTCGTCAATGGTTTTTCTTGCTAAATTTTAAAGAAGAGATAAGAAAAATAGGTTGACATTGTTTTGGGCAAGTTTGAATCTTTTCTGTTACTTGTCCCACTGTAGAAACCATCACTCCCGCATTAAAAAAAGAGCCTTAATCTTTTATAAGGTTCTTTTTTATATATTTCATAAAGAACCCGAAACTTTAATTGCATATAGAAATGCTTTTTCCTTCCTTTTTAAGGTGATTTCTGCTAGGGTGCTAGGCACTTTTAAGTGCCTTTATACACATTCCAGAACGATCATCATGAAGCTCCTTGCCTGTAATAGTAATATTCCTCTTTCTCAGGCCATTGCCGATTTTTTGCAGGTTCCTTTAACAAAGGCTAATATCCGCCGTTTTGCGGATAATGAGATCTTCGTAGAAATTCTAGAAAATGTGCGGGGAGAGGATGTCTTTGTTATTCAATCTACTTCTTTCCCAACCAATGATAACTTGATGGAACTTCTCATTACGATTGATGCGTTAAAAAGAGGCTCTGCACGGCGCATTACAGCCGTTATTCCTTATTTCGGGTATGCCAGACAAGATCGCAAAACGAGTCCTAGAAGCCCTATTTCTGCCAAGCTAGTTGCTAACCTTATAACGGTAGCAGGGGTAAGTCGTGTGCTCACTCTAGATTTACATGCAGGGCAAATTCAAGGTTTTTTTGATATCCCTTTGGATAACCTAGCAGCTGCACCTGTCTTTCAAAAAGATATTGTAGCTAAATATCCTGGGAAAGGTCTTGTCATTGTTTCACCCGATGTAGGAGGCGTGTACCGCGCACGATCCTTAGCGAAACGCCTAGAGACCGACTTAGCTATTATAGATAAACGTCGTGAAAAGGCCGGACTCTCAGAGGTAATGAATATTATCGGCGATGTGAAAGA
>CAYUAL010000142.1:0-3704 GCA_964442815.1 uncultured Alphaproteobacteria bacterium
TTATCTATAGTGGTACAGCTTAGTAATCCTAAAGAGTATAAGGGAGGAGAGCTCCAATTTTTTGTAAGTGGAGGAGAAAAATCGCTTGAGAAAGCGCAAGGAGGAGCAGTCTTTTTTCCTTCTTATATGCCTCATAGGGTGACTTCCATTACAAAGGGAAAAAGGTATAGTCTAGTAGTATGGGTTAGCGGTCCTCCTTTTAGATAAAAAAATAGTTATAAGAGAATTGCTAAAATATCTTTTTTTGGTAGAGATAAGAGGGTAATAGCAAAAAGGTATTTTATATTTAAGGGTTTTATTGAATGAAAAATATACCACGTCATGTGGCCATTATTATGGACGGAAACGGAAGATGGGCAAAATCAAAGCATCTTCCTGTCTTAGAGGGACATCGTAAAGGTGCAGAGGCTTTACGGCAAGCGGCTTACTATGCAAAAGATAAAGGCATTTCTTATCTTACAGTATATGCATTTTCTACAGAAAATTGGAGACGGTCCAAGATTGAAGTAACGGGCCTTATAAATCTTATTAGATTTAATATAAAACAACATTTACAAGAGCTTATCGATAAAGATATTAAGATTAAGATCATTGGAGACTTATTAAGTTTTCCTGAGGATGTTCGGTTGCTTATTAATGATGCGGTTGCAAAAACGGCTTGTAATACTTCTCTTACCCTTAGTATCGCTCTAAACTATGGAGGACGACAAGAAATTATACGAAGCGCCCAGTGCTTAGCTAAAGATGTTCAAGAAGGACGTATTGCCCCACAGGATATTAAAGAGGAAAATATAGAAGAGTATCTTTATACAAAGGGTACTCCCGATCCCGATCTTTTAATCCGTACGAGTGGTGAAGAAAGAATTAGTAATTTTTTGCTATGGCAATCTGCCTATAGTGAGTTTTATTTTCCCTCGGTATATTGGCCCGACTTCGGTGAAAAAGAATTTGATGAAGCTTTAAAAATATATTCCAGTCGGCAACGTCGTTTTGGCGCACGGCCTGCGTAGAGTTATAATTTTTTTAAGTCTTCTATTAAGGCTTTCACTGCATGCGCAGAGGCGTCTAATTGAGCTTTTTCTGATGTATTAAGAGGAAGTTCTATAATTTTTTCTACTCCTTGTTTTCCAACTATAACAGGAACGCCAACATAAAGATCTTTAAATCCGTATTCTCCTTGGCACCAAGCGGCACATGGCAAAATTCGCTTTTGGTCTTTTAAATAAGATTCAGCAATTTCAAGAGCACTTAAGGCAGGCGCATAAAAAGCAGATCCCGTTTTTAAGAGTTCTACAATCTCTCCTCCGCCAAAACGGGTTCGATGAATAATTTCTTCTAAACGTTTTTCCGTTATGAGGTTCATTTTAATAAATTCTTGAATGGGGACTCCGCTAATGGATGTATAGCGCAAGAGAGGTACCATCGAATCTCCGTGACCTCCCAGGACAAGTGTAGATATGTCTTTAACAGAGATCCTAAGTTCTTGGGCAAGAAAATATTTAAGTCGAGCACTGTCTAATATTCCTGCCATGCCAATAACGCGCTGGGGAGGAAAATTCGTTGCTTGCTGCATTACCCAAACCATCGCATCTAGTGGATTTGTTACGACAATAACAAAGGCTTGAGGAGCGGTCTCTTTTATATGGGTTCCGACATTTTTTATGGTATTCGCATTGATGGAGAGCAAATCATCTCGACTCATTCCAGGTTTTCTGGGGATGCCTGCCGTTACGATAACAACATCTGCATCTTGAAGGCCTTCTTTAAAAGTATTGGTACCGGTATAGAGGTTATCTGCGCCACTAATAGCCATGGATTGGGCAATATCAAGAGCTTTTCCTTGGGGAATGCCTTCCATAATATCTACAAGCGCAACATCTCCCAGGTCTTTGAGACCAGACAACAAAGCAAGAGTTCCACCAATATTACCGGCACCTACAAGGGCAATCTTAGGACGACGTACCATGAGAATCTCCAAAGTTGTTTAATTTTCCAATAGTTTTTTCAGGAAAGCATGACCAATTTCAACACCCTTCGCATCGATAGTATGGTCTAAGTAGGGTATTGTAAACTCTTCATAAGGTATATGGTGCTGTGTCAGAAATTGGCAAGCATTTTCATGATAATGTAAAGGAACTACTAGGTCTTCTGCGCCGTGGACAAGGGTAATAGGGGGGTAGGGTGCACTAGGAATAGGACGTGATCCAAACATGACACCAGAATACCCTAGAACGCCTCCAATAAGAGGTCTTTCATAAACACCATAGGCTAAACTCATCATAGATCCCTGGGAGAATCCTCCTAGTATAATTTTATTAAGAGGAACATTTGTGGCTGCTTGTACTTGTTGAATAAACTCTTTGATACAAGGAAGTGCTTTCTGTACGTCTTTTTCAATGATAGAGATATCCCACGTATGGAAAGGGCACCATTCAAAGCTGTCAGGTAGGATTATATCATCTTGGATGTAAGGAAGAGGGCCATTCGGCGTAAAGAACGCTGTTTCTGGAAAATAAGGTATCCAAGAGGAAGCTAGGTTAAACATGTTATTTCCATTAGCACCGCGTCTATGCAAGAGAATAACACAAGATTTGATGAAATTAGAAGAGGGGAGGTGGGAAGGTCCTGATAGACAAAAATCCATAATGTCCTCTTTAGTTTTTTAGGTTAACGCTGTTTAAACAGAAAATAAGAAAGAGAGCAAGGTATATTCAAAGGAATGGATAGAGATAAGTAATGAGCCATCCTAGCAAAAGAGAAGGTATAAAAGGAAATTTATGTGTAGGGTCTTTAAAGAATATAGAAGAAAGAAGCCCAAAAGCACCACTTAGAATTAAAAAAAGAGGTAATGCTGGTAGAGGAAGAGTAAGACCTAAGATGCCTCCTAAAAGGACGTCTGCACTTCCTATTTTTTGAAAAAGATAAAAGAGAGAAAAAAGAGAGCCTATAAAGCAAGCGGAGATATAATTTAAAGGCAATTGGAGATAAAAAAATTCTCCTATAATACTTAAGCATAGAAATATAAGAGCTATAAAAGAGACTTTTTGAACTTTTATATCTTCATATAAAATGTAGCCTATGGATAGGATTCCTATGAAAGCAAAGGAAAAAGCTACAAGACCCATAAGGATTTTCGAAGAGTTTTAAAGACCTTGCGCGGAAGAAGTTTCTTCTAAGGCAAAAATAGCATCAATCTCTACAGCGGCTCCTAACGGAAGGCTGTTTACGCCCACCGCTGTACGTGTATGTTTGCCAAAATTTCCAAAGACATCAATTATAAGCTGGGACGCACTATTAATAACTTGCGGATGGTCTGTAAAAGACTCCGTAGCATTTACAAATCCTCCTAGGCGTACACAACGTGTAACTCTTTCAAAGGACTCCTCACAGGCAAGTTTGACTTGGGCTATAATATTCAAGGCGCAAAGACAAGCAGCTTCTTGTGCTTCTTCTAGAGAAAGATCTTTTCCTACTTTTCCTTTAAACTGAATTTCTCCATTCAAAAGTGGAAGTTGTCCAGATATATAAAGTAATCTTCCTTCAATTACAGAAGAAGCATATGTTGCAACAGGCATTGGGGGAGATGGAAGTGTAATTCCTAAATTTTTAAGACGTGCTTCAAGTTCACCGGACATAAGATAAAGAATCCTTTTTTATGATTTTTAAAGTTATAGTTTTAAGGATATCTTTAAAAAGGAAGAAAG
>CAYUAL010000143.1:0-3691 GCA_964442815.1 uncultured Alphaproteobacteria bacterium
TCTATTGAAAGGATGGAAATCCTCATGAGTCTTATGGAGGATCTATCTTTAGATATACCACGCATAGAGTTACTACATGCAGATAATATTAATTCCTTGATTGATTTGCTTGAACATAAGATACAAACATCAAAAACTAATGAAGAGTGAGGTACAAAAAATGCAAGTTGGAATTGAAGCTATTTCAGGCTATTTCGGGTCAGCTACTATAAATGTAGAAGAATTGGCTTTAGCGCGGCAACTTGATATGGACCGATTTTATAAAAATTTAATGGCTAAAGAAAAAACAGCTTCTATGCCATATGAAGATCCAGTTACTCTTGCTGTAAATGCTGCAAAGCCTTTGATAGATCAACTTACCGAAAGTGATAAACAACGTATTGAATTAGTAATTACCTGCACTGAAAGTGGGTTTGATTTGGCAAGAGCTATGAGTGTATATGTACATCATTACTTAAATCTTAATCGAAATTGTCGGTTATCTGAATTAAAACATGCTTGTTATGCTGGTACTTCTGCATTGCAAATGGCAGCTAATTTTATACTTTCTCAAACTTCACCTAATGCTAAAGCCTTAGTTATTACAACAGATTTATATCGTCTCTTCTCTCATTCGAAAGACCAAGCTCCATACTACGAACCTACAGCAGGAGCAGGGGCCGTTGCAATTCTTGTAAGTAATAAACCTACAGTATTATCTTTAGATATAGGTGCAAATGGTTATTACGGATATGAGATATGGGATGCAGGTCGTCCGGCTGTAGATTATGATTATGTTGATTCTGATTTATCTCTTTTATCTTATCTAGATTGTTGTGAAAATTCCTATAAAGAATATATGAAGCGAGTTAATGATGTTGATTATGAAAAATCATTCAGTTACTTAATTTATCATACACCATTCGCTGGTATGGTAAAAGGAGTTCATCGATCGATGATGAGAAAATTTAAAAAAGTAACAGGAGAATACATAGAAACTGATTTTAAAAATAGGGTAGAACCAAGTATCTTATATTGTCAACGGGTTGGTAATATTATGAGTGGGAGTGTATTTATGGCATTAATAAGTGCTTTAACTTATGGGTCTTTTTCACAACCAAAACGGCTAGGTATATATTCTTATGGAGCAGGTTGTGGCTCAGAATTTTACAGTGGAATTGTCACCGAAGATTCTCAAAAAGAAGTTGCTAAATTAAATATGCAAAAACAATTAGATGATCGTTATGTTTTATCTATAGAAGAATATGATAGTTTATGCGAATATAATGAAAATTTAAAATTTGGAAAAAACAATATAATAATTGATAAAGAGTTCATAGAAAAAGCTTTCAAGAATATAAAGGGAAAAAATTTATTGGTATTAGATAAAATTGAAGAGAACTACCATAGAAAATATGAATGGGTTTAAGAAAGAAATTTAATCTATTGAATTTGCTTGATATTCTCTTAGAAAAAGACCAAACACTGGTGTTTTTCCGGCTGCTCGTCCTCATTTCCCTCTTACTCTTCTTGCTCCAAAATAGTTCTCATCTATTTCTACTTCTCCATAAAAAGACATATCCTCTTGGCTTAGATATAGGATTCTTCCTCTTATCTTTTTGAAGAACTTAACTTTATTACGACTAATATGACTTGACTGAGCCGTATCTTCGGTTGTTAAATCTAAGCTGAATCTTTTTACTATTTCCCTAAATTTCTTTTCAGAAATATGTGCTCTTCTTTGCCTTTATTTTATGAGAACGTTGTTTCTTTTCTACTTTTATTTTGATAAAATTTAAAAAAGAAGAGAGTAAAAAAGCTATGAAAAAGAAACATTTAAGATTTATTTCTATTATAATTTTAATAAATAGTAGTTTTTCCTATCTAGATGGAATGAGCTAAGATAAAGATTCATTACGTGAAAAAGAGGAATCAAAATAAATATCCAAAGAAACACTAGTCCGCCAGTAAATGTAGATTATACTCTTCCCACCCACTCGGGAGGACTCTTTTCTGGTGCAATAACAAACTGGATTATAAAAAAATTAGGGCTGTCCTAAATAAGAAGTTGTTAAGATAAACTACGAGCCCAAGATTTAAGAGAAGACAACTAAAATTTAAGGCTTGGATTATTAAATTTCCACTCGTATTCCTTCAAAAAGAAAGGGAATGGAAACTCTTTGTTGTAGCCATTTCAAAGTCAGTTTATAGACAAAGAGAACGCCGAGACCATAAAGACTCAGATGGTAATTGGTGGTTAACAACTGTTGGAAGAGGAAATAAACAACGCCAAATAGCTGTAAGTGACGCAATGCTTGAATTCTTAAAGTTTTGGCGCGAACATATAGGGCTTACATCCTTACCTACCCCTGCAGATAAATTCCCATTGCTCCCTAAGACTAAAGGGAAAGGACCAATTACTGATACAATTTATATCCGTAAAATTGTTCGAGACTGCTTTGCCATTGAAAAACTAAAACAAGACTGTCTATCTGAAGAAGCTGAATCTCTAACAGAAGCTACAGTTCATTGGCTCAGACATACAGGGATTTCTGAGGACGTTAAACACAGACCCAGGGAACATGTGAAAGACGATGCTTGCAACTAGTGTAGAGATATTTACCGCTATATATGGTTCTTCACATCCTTTTGTGAGAGATTATATTTCAAAAAACTAATTTTTTGGATAAACATCACATTTTTGACAGATATTTTTTTTATATAAGATTTAGAGTAATTAGGATAAAAAAATTGCTTTAAGTTGTACGGGAGACATTCGTTGCGAAAAGGCAACATCTTACTTGCGTACAAGAGGTTTTGAGCAAGTATACCATTTGAAAGGCGGTATTTTGAGGTATTTAGAAGATACGCCTCCCTCTCAAAGTTTATGGGAAGGAGAGTGTTTTGTTTTTGATGAGCGTGTTTCTGTTACGGAAAAAGTAGAAGTTGGTGCATATTTTTTATGTCGAGGATGTAGAATGCCTCTTTTTGAAAGAGATAAAAGATCACCTTTCTATGAAGAAGGAGTGTCTTATGCTCAAGTATTATGATAAGATTTTTTCTCAGAAAAAAGAAGCGGTGCATCAGCGACACCATCAAATAGGACAAGCTCACAAAAGAGGCACATCTCATATGGGAGAGACTCTTTCTTAATATATTGAAAAAGAAACTTTCATGCTAAGACTATGAGTCTTTCTTTAAATCTACTATGCAGAATATGTAGGAAAGCAGGTTCCTTAGAGAGCTTGAAAAAACATGCAAGATACATTTAAAAAAATTTCGGGAAGTCCTGCTATTTTAACAATAGTGGTAGCTGTAGGTGTTCTTTTATGGATGCTTACCGGTCTTTTAAGGTGTTCTTCCAAGGAGGAAGAAAAGGCGCCACAACAATCGTCTCTTTTTGAGGTTACTGTTCAAAAAATAGAAACTCAAAAGAAAAAAATTCCTATTGTTTTAAGTGGTGTTACAAAAGCAGCTCGTTCCACCACAATAGCAGCAGAGACCAAAGGAACAATAGAAAAAGTATTGGTTAAAAAAGGGGTTGAGGTTGATGAAGGGACAATTCTTGCAAAAATTGCTCCTGCAACCCGTCTTATGCAGCTTTCTGAAGCACGTGCCATCAAAAAACAATATAGATTAGATAAGCATGCCCAAGAACTTTTATTTAAAGAAGGGTTTGCTTCTCAAACTGCACTTTCAAGGGCACAGGCTG
>CAYUAL010000144.1:0-3560 GCA_964442815.1 uncultured Alphaproteobacteria bacterium
CATGACGGCAAATTCACTAAATAGCTGACCAATGGTTCCTTGGATGAACGCTAGTGGTAAATAAACGCTGGCCAATGTAAGGGTCATGGCGATAATGGCAAAACCAATTTCGCGGCTTCCTTTTAGCGTTGCCTCTAAAGAGGACATCCCTGCTTCCCTATGGCGAGAAATGTTCTCAAGCACAACGATGGCATCATCGACCACGAGACCTGTCCCCAAAACCATGGCAAGAAGTGTGATAATATTTAAAGAAAATCCGCATATCTTAATAAATATCATGCCCCCTATCAAAGAAATGGGGATGGTAATAAGAGGAATAAGCGTTGCCCTTATATTTCCTAAAAAGAGAAAAATAATGATGGCCACAAAAAAAGCAGCTTCTAAAAGAGTGGATTGAATATTTTTTAAAGAAACTCTAACAAAATCAGCATTATCAAGCACAACGCCTACTTCATAGCCTTTGGGTAAGCTTGTTTGAAGCTGTTTAACTTGATCTTGGACGGCTTTAGATACTTCTAATGGGTTTGCATCATTTGCTTTTTGAATGGCTATAATCAGGGCGGCTTGGCCATTAACGCGTGCTCTATATGTGTTGTCTTCTGTGGATAGCTGAATGGAAGAAATAGAGTCAAGGTAAATAGGAGCCCCATCATTTTCCTTAACCATAACTTGCGAAAAATCTTCTGGTGTTGAAAGATTTGTTTCTATTACCGTTGGGAACGTTTCTCTATAATTTCCTATGGTTAAAGATTGTATAGATTTCCCTAAAGCCTCATAAACGTCTTTAACATCTACCCCCAAAGCATACATTTTCTTAGGATCTAACTTTACTAACATCGTATAGTGGGGAGCCCATACTTGCACAGAAGATACACCATGCAAGCTTCTAAAGACATTCTTTAAAGAGGATTCAGCATAGTGTGCTAGCATGCCTTTGTCCTGATCTTTTGCAGTAAGAGATATGGCAATAAAAGGCAGTCCATTCGTATTCTCTCTTTGTCTTTCGATCCGTGAATTGCGTAATTCTCTAGGCAAACTAGAATTGGCTAAAACAACAGCTTCCCGAATGGAATTTAAGGTAGCTTCAATAGAGGTGCCTTCTTTAAAGAAAAGCTCAATGGAAGAAGAACCAGGTTTTGACTTAGAAACCATATGATCCAGCCCTTCAACACCCGCAAGTTGATCTTCTAAAGGATCTGTAATGGAGGATTCTACTTGCTCAGCGCTGGCGTTAGGGTAATCCGTCTGAACCGAGAAAATAGGTATCTTAACCTCTGGGTATTCTCGGATGCTCACAGACTGGAGGCATAGCCATCCTATGAAAACAATCATACAATTCAGAATGAGTGCTATTATGGGATGCTTAATAAAATAGTCTGTATGGTTCATAGGATTTAAATAAGGATGTACTTCACAGAAAGGCCAGGATAAAGGCGATCTTGTCCTCGAACGACGACCAAGTCCCCTTCTTTAAGTCCTTGCAGTATTTCTGTCTTTTCCTTTTCTTGGATTCCTGGGGTTATGGCTTGGAGAGAAAGTTCATTCTCTTTACCAGTTACGAGATAGACATATTGCTTGTTATCTTTTAGGAAAATAGCTTCACTTGGTATAATTAAAGCATCTTTATGCTCTTTAACAAGTAGATCAACAAAGAGAGGCTCTCCTATAAAATGGTTCGTATCTGGAATATCTATAGTTGTGGAAGCCATATGCGTGTCTGGATTTACTATTTTTTGTACAAAGCCTAAAGGATATATTTTGTTATCTATTTTTATTTTTGGATCTGATTCAAGGGATGCAAAATGTTGCGCAGGGATGTCTACTTCTACAATTAAATCCGTGGGATCATAGAAAGTTAAAATTTCATCTCCGTCTTGGGCATGGCTTCCTTCACGTAACTTATGAGGGCCCACAACACCATCGAAGGGAGCAACAAAACGGGATTCATCTAACTTAATCTTTGCTTCTGCAAGTTTTTGTTGATTGTCTATTAGGGTACTTTCTATTTCTTCCATATTTTTCTTACTTACAAATCCAGATTTCTGTAAGGTCGCAGCTCGGTTATATTGTTTTTTAGCAATATTAGAAGCTTCTTGGGATAGCCTTACGGAGTTTTTGAGATGTGTGTTTTCTAATTGGGCAATAACTTGGCCTTTGGAGACTTTAGTGCCGCTTGGAACTATAGAGGTAATAGTTCCAGATATTTTTGCTACCAGAATAGATGATTTCTTAGCTTTGACTGTTCCAATAAGGCGGACAGATTGGTAGATAACTTCTTTTTTTACGCGCGTAACTTCAACAACTTTCTGCGTTTCTTCCGCAGTAACTTGCTGATAAGAAGGGGAAATAAAGAGAATGCTAAAAAAGAAGAGTTTTATGAAAAAATTCATGAGGTATGCTCTTTATTTATATTAGGCAAAGTTATGGGTAGCATATCTTTTTGCAGAATTCAAACGAATAGGAAAAACAATAAATACCACCTGACAACTTTTTTAAATTTCTCGGCTGCTAAAACAAAAAAGGACGGCTTATAACCGTCCTTTTTAAAGTTAGCTATTTTTCTTCTGGAATTAGAAGAGCTCAATAAGCTTGGTTTGCATATCTAAAGCCCACTTTACATATCCATCAAGCGTAGACTTTTCTGTTGGGTTGAGCATGCCATGACGTTCTGGATGCCACATATCATACTTTGCTGCTTCTTCACTAAGAGCTGCAAGACCTTGTGTAGTAGGAGCAAAGAAATAATCAACCTTTAAGAAAGTTGCATAAGCAGCCAAATTGAATCCAACACGTACAAAGACTTTATCTGTTGTAAGATGCTTTTCATTGATGAATGAGTACACAGATGCATCGACTGCTACAGGGCTAAATACAAAAGGATCAACGACAACTAAGCTTGGTTTTCCACGAGCAGCTCCTGCGATGTAGAAGTTTTCTGCAAAGAAGGCGCTTTTTTGAGTAAAGGCTTGAGGAGCTCCGAAGCTATGATCTTCATGAGTAACTGGAGTCTCAATAGTCACAATACCAGCAAGAGCATTATCTTTTGCTTGAGCTAATACAACTTTGTGTAAAGGAAAGTTCCAAGATTCAGATTTTTTGCTGCCATCGAGACGGGAAAACATGGCTTCTTTGGAAGAAGTTACTACCCAGGAACCTTCGGGTAAAGAAACATTATATTTACCAACCTTGATGGATCCTTGAACTTCAGAACCAACAGTTGGAAGATCAGCTGCTTGTATCCCATGGGGGGCAGCTAGAACCATTCCTAAAAATAAGGAAGCTATTTTGAGTAAACGCATGGGTATACCTCTTTGATTTTATAAGTTAATAGAGCACTAGAAAATCTGGTGCCGGGAAAGGGACTCGAACCCCCGACCTACTGATTACAAATCAGTTGCTCTACCAACTGAGCTAACCCGGCATATCTAAATTCCAGCATCTGATCTATACCGAAACTTTTTTTGTAATACTAGGGGAATTTTTTGAAAATTTAAAAAATTATGCATATAAAAGTTGTGATAAGATGCTTCCTTTAAATATCTATTCTAGGATAAGGTGAA
>CAYUAL010000145.1:0-3540 GCA_964442815.1 uncultured Alphaproteobacteria bacterium
AACAAATTAAAAAGACGCTTTGGAAAAACAAGCTGCGCCCCCTTTAAAGAGCTAATAAAAGCACCAGCCGAACCAATACCAGTTATCAAACGACCAATTAAAATAACGCTCCAATTATCTGAAAAAACAAAACAGGTAAACCCTAGGACGCATAAGAATAAACATACCGGAGTAACACGTGCTGGCCCTAAACGATCTAGAAGCACTCCTATGGGGATTTGCATACTCGCGTACCCCAAATAAAACAACGATCCCAAAGTTGAAAACGCAGTAGCATCAATAGAAAAATAACCCATTAAATCTTGAGCCATCACTCCTAAAGAAACACGTAAAATAAACTGATACATTACAAATAGAATACTCAATACCCACAAAACCCAATGAAAAAAAGAAAGGGAAGGATTTTCGTGTATAAAGAATGTAGGATCAGGGCTTCTTTGGTCTTTTTGAACAGACTTAGATGGCATAGTAGCCTCTTTTTTTATAAATTTTCATAAAAATATGTGTGATTTTTAGGCAAAAAAATAGTTATTAGCGCGCTACCGCCATATCCATTAAAAGAAATAAAAAAAGGTTACTTTTTGGTATCATGTGTTCTTTATAGATGCATACTTCCTATTTTAGCAAGGATTTTTTCTTTAAAAATTTTCTTTAGAACTTTTTAGTCGATTTTTTCCTTGAGATTTCTTTTGAGAAAAGAGATAAGAAGGTAGCTTTACCTATTAATATTCGGTTTTTATTTTATAATGCAAAAAAACTTATCTTCCCTTTTAGAGAAACGTAAAGAAAGAGAAGCTTTAGCTTTACGTACTAATCTTTTAAAAAGAAAACAGCAACTTAAAGCTCGTTGCGTAAAACCGCTTTCTTTTTCATCGAAGCAAGAAGGATAAGATAAATGTCTATACTAAGTGATCGCTGGATTCGAGATATGGCTTTAAAAAAAGGCATGATCGAGCCTTTTGTTGAAAAGCAAACAACCCAAGGTGCTATTTCTTATGGATTGTCTTCTTATGGGTATGATGCACGTGTTGCTCCAGAGTTTAAGGTTTTTACTAACGTGGATAATGCCCTTATTGATCCTAAAAATTTCTCTCCTTCTAGTTTCGTTGATCGTCAAACAGAAGTATGTATTATTCCTCCTAATAGCTTTGTTCTTGCTCGAACCGTAGAATATTTCCGAATTCCTCGAGATGTTTTAGTCATCTGTTTAGGCAAGTCTACCTATGCGAGATGCGGTATTATTGTAAATGTTACCCCTTTAGAACCAGAATGGGAGGGGCATGTAACGTTAGAGTTTTCTAATACAACTCCTTTACCTGCAAAAATCTACGCTAATGAAGGTGTATGTCAGTTTCTTTTTTTTAAAGGAAACGAACCTTGCGAAACATCTTATAAAGATCGTTCCGGTAAATATATGCATCAACAAGGGGTTACTCTTCCTCGCATAAAATCATATTAAAATTAAATTTAAATTATATTAGGATCATAAATTGGATAGAATTCTTATTCGCGGTGGTTACCCTCTTCAAGGAAAAGTTCATATTGCAGGAGCTAAAAATGCGGCTCTCCCTCTCATGGCTGCCTCTTTGCTTACAAGTGAACCTTTGATTCTTTCTAATATTCCACATTTAGCTGATATTTCTTCCATGGCTAATCTTTTAGGAGATCTTGGTGTTAATCTCAGCATGAATGGAGAAAGCAAACCTCTTCCTTCAAACCCCTCTCAAGAAGATAAAGCACACCAAGGACGTGTTTTAACCTTACACGCGCAAAACATTACTAAGAATAAAGCAGAATACGATCTCGTACGCAAAATGCGTGCTTCTATATTAGTTTTAGGCCCTTTAGTTGCACGCAACAAAGAAGCTTACGTATCCCTCCCTGGTGGATGTGCCATTGGAGCACGCCCCGTAGATCTTCATTTAAAGGGTCTTAGCCAATTAGGGGCAGAAATTACCCTTGAACAAGGATATATCCATGCAAAAGCCCCAAACGGTCTAAAAGGCGCTGAAATTACTTTCCCAATAGTTACCGTAACAGGAACAGAAAATATTCTTATGGCAGCTTGCCTTGCAAAAGGAACAACGCGCCTAATTAATGCTGCCCGTGAGCCTGAAATTGCAGATCTAGTCCAATGCCTCGTGGCAATGGGAGCTCAAATTGAAGGCGTTGGTACGGATACTCTTACTATTCATGGCCAAGACTCTCTCAAAACAACCCAACATCATATTGTAAGCGACCGTATCGAGCTCGGAACATATGCTATTGCAGCTGCCATTACTCGGAGTTCTCTTGATTTGATAGGTGGTCGTAAAGAATTGCTGCCTTCTTTTTTACCTAAGCTCCAAGAAACCGGGATTGTTCTAGAAGAAATTCCTGAAGGTCTTAGAATAAACGCAAAAAATAAACCCCTACAAGGTATTGATTTTACAACAGATCCTTTTCCTGGATTTCCAACAGATTTACAAGCTCAAATGATGGCTCTCCTTTGTACAGCCCAAGGATCTTCCTTTATTACAGAGACAATTTGGGAAAACCGCTTTATGCATGTACCAGAATTACTTCGTATGGGAGCTAATCTTTCTATTCAAGGAAACTCTGTCCTTGTTCGAGGAACTAACTCTTTAAAAGGCGCAGAAGTTATGGCTACAGATCTTCGTGCTTCTGTTTCCCTAGTTTTAGCAGGGCTTTTTGCTGAAGGCGAAACAATACTAAATCGCGTTTACCATCTTGACCGTGGGTACGAATATGTGGAAGCTAAATTAAAAGCTTGCGGTGCACATATAGAACGAATCCAAAGCACCTAAGCACTATAAAACTAAGGAAGAGCCTTATGACCCAGTCTACCTCTACTAATCCTGCTCCTCAACATCCTCTTCCCCTAAAATTACGAGCTGAAGACTCTAAAGACCTCACTGTTATATCAACCTTTTTACAAGATGCACTTGTCCCTCTAGTTGGTATGCATTACGATACTGAAAATCGAAATTTTTCTTTTTTTGGACATCGGTTTCGTTGGGAAAAAAACCCCGAACAACATGAAGGTCAAAATCTATACGAACGTATCCAATCCTTTCTTCATTTTCATCATGTCAAAGAGATAAAAACCCAAGGCATTCCTGAAGTAAAAAATCCTAACGAAACTTTGAATCTTCTTTCTGTTACCACAGAAGATTCAAAACATATTCTTCTTACATTTTCTGGAGGAAAGAAAGTACGCCTTACAGTCGACCAAATATCAGCTCACCTACACGATACTGATACAACTTGGCCAACGCCTGCTAAACCGCATCATGATATTTAAGAGGAACAATCAAATGTCTATAATAAAGAAGATTCTTTTTGTAAGCCTCTTACTGCAGACAACTATTACTCAAGCAAAAAATACAAATGACTATCAGTACGTCATTCACTATCACAACATTAAAGGTGATAAAAATTTTCAAGAAATACTTTCAGAGCCCCTTTATTATAATATAAAAGACGACCTTCCCTCTTATAGAGATACAGCTTTTCAAAAAAATAGAAGATATGAAAGAT
>CAYUAL010000146.1:0-3531 GCA_964442815.1 uncultured Alphaproteobacteria bacterium
ATAGAAAGCTTATAGATGGGTAGAGGTTTAATTATTGTAGTTTTTTAAGAAAAACGGAATAAGGATAACAAGATCATTCTTTTGCATCTTTTTTTACTGGACAGGTGTGTTGTCCTAGTCTAGTCCTTTAAGCAGGAAAAACTATACATTTTGCTTGTAAGATAAAAAAATGCGTACCACTTCAGATATCAGATCTTCTTTTTTAAGCTTTTTTAAGCATCAAGGGCACACAGAAGTTCCTTCGAGTCCGCTTATTCCTCGCAATGATCCTACGCTTCTTTTTACAGCGGCGGGGATGGTGCAATTTAAAGATATTTTCACAGGAAAAGAGAAAAGCGCATATTCCCGAGCCGTAACTGCTCAGAAGTGTTTGCGTGCTGGCGGAAAGCACAACGATCTAGATAACGTAGGATATACGGCGCGCCATCATACTTTCTTTGAAATGTTAGGGAATTTTTCCTTTGGAAATTATTTCAAAGAAGAAGCGATTAAGTACGCGTGGGATTTTGTAACTCAAGAACTGAAGCTACCCAAAGAAAGGTTAGTAATTACAGTATACGCAGAGGATGAAGATGCTGCTCGGTTATGGAGAAAGATAGCTGGTTTTTCCGACGATAAAATTTTACGGATTTCAACAAGCGATAATTTTTGGTCAGCAGGAGATACGGGGCCGTGCGGTCCTTGTTCAGAAATCTTTTATGATCATGGACCTGAAATACCTGGAGGTCCTCCAGGTATCCCAGAGGCTGACGGGGATCGGTTTGTGGAAATCTGGAATCTTGTGTTTATGCAGTTTGATCAGGTTCCAGACCAGAATGGCCAAATAAAGAGGGTTGCTTTACCTAATCCTTCCATTGATACAGGAATGGGATTGGAGCGCACAACAGCTATTTTACAAGGTGTTCACTCTAACTACCAAATCGATCTTTTTCAGGCCTTAATCCATGCATGTTCTGACCTTACAGGTATAAAGGCTCAAGGAGATCTTCTCCCCTCATTTCGTGTGATTGCTGATCATATGCGAGCTTCTTGTTTCCTAATGGCAGATGGCATTTTGCCCTCTAATGAGGGAAGAGGCTACGTGTTACGTCGCATTATGCGTCGGGCTATGAGGCATGTCCAGTTATTAGGGGTGAAAGATCCGCTTTTATATAAGCTTGTTCAAGCTTTGAATGAGCAAATGGGAGGTGTTTATCCCGAGCTTATACGTGCAGAAGCATTAATTACGGAAACTCTTTATTTAGAAGAAACAAGATTTCAAGAAACCTTAGAGAGAGGTATAAAACTCTTAAAAGAGGAAGTGGAAAGGCTTTCTCCTTCCCAAGCTTTATCTGGGGAAGTAGCTTTTCGTCTTTATGACACCTATGGATTCCCTTTAGATTTAACGCAAGATGCTTTGAAATCCCAAGGAAGACAAGTTGATGTCGCTGGTTTTGAACGTGCCATGGAAAAACAACGTCAAGATGCACGTGCAGCTTGGGCAGGTTCCGGTGAATCTAAAACAGAGACTATTTGGTTTCAGACGAAAGAAAAGGCAGGAACAACAGATTTCTTAGGGTATGATACGCTAGAAGCAGAAGGTTTAATTACAGCTCTTATCCAGGATGGAAAAGAAGTATCGCAAGTCTCTTCAGGGGCTGAAGTTTATCTTTCCACGAACCAAACGCCTTTTTATGGAGAATCAGGGGGGCAAGTAGGGGATACAGGAACTATTATGCTTCTTGATGGAGAAGGGACCATTCGTGTCGAAGATACACAGAAAAAAGTAGGAGACCTTATTGTCCATAAAGGGGTAGTAGAACAAGGAATACTAAAGGTTGGGCAAGCTGTTTGTCTAAAAGTGGATAAAAGAAGGCGCGCAGCTCTTCAAGCAAACCATTCTGCAACTCACCTTCTTCAAGCGGCTTTACAAAAAATTCTTGGAGGGCATGTGACTCAAAAAGGGTCTTTGGTGGCTCCTGATCGTTTGCGTTTTGACTTTAGCCATACGAAAGCACTAACCTTTGAAGAAATAGAAAAAGTTGAATCTTGGGTTAACACAGCCATACGTGAGAATGTGGATGTTTTAACGCGTCTTATGTCACCTGAAGCTGCTATGGAAAAAGGAGCTATGGCCCTTTTTGGAGAGAAATATGGATCTGAAGTCCGTGTGGTAGCGATGGGACGTGCAAAGGGGGAGAGTATTTTTCAAGATGCTCTTTCAGTAGAGCTTTGTGGGGGCACCCACGTAGCGAGAACGGGAGATATTGGGATTTTTAAGATTATTTTAGAAACTTCTGTAGCTTCCGGAGTGCGGCGCTTAGAAGCCGTTACAGGAGAAGGGGCAGAAAAGTTTATTCGCAAGCAAAGTGATACCTTGAGGGAGGTGTCTTTATTGCTGAAAACAAATCCGGAAGGTATCCAAGAGCGGGTTAATGCTCTTCTTCTTGAGAAAAAGAAACTCGAGAAAGATCTTCAACAAACCTTAAGCCAAAGTACGCAAGGGGAAGAAGTCATAAAAAAAATTGGATCTATTTCTTTATGTATCCTTGAGAAAAAAGGGGTTCCTGCTAAGGATCTAAAGAGTCTTGTAGACCAGGCAAAGAAGCAAATTGGCTCAGGCATTGTTCTTTGCCTTTCTGTTGAGCAGGAGAAAGTCTCTATAGTAGTAGGCGTAACAGAGGATCTGGCTTCTCAATATAACGCTATAGATCTCGTTAAGGTTGCAGCTCAAGCTGTAGGAGGGCAAGGAGGGGGAGGACGGCCTGATTTAGCTCAAGCAGGTGGCTCTGATATAACAAAAATACCAGCTTTGAAGGAAAATATAGAGAGACTTATAGAAGAAGGCTTGAGAAAAGACTGAAAAGTGTTTCATATGCTAATAAGGCTCAAGAATAAAAAGGAGAGTTTTTATGAAGACAAGTAAAAATAAAAGCCAAACTATTCCCCAAAAAGTAGTTCCTTACATCTCGGCAAGTAAGTCTTTGCCTGAGATTACTCCCAAAGCTGTGATTTTGGGTATTATTCTTGCCATGCTTTTGGCGGCTTCTAATGCTTATTTAGGATTAAAAGTAGGATTAACTGTTACAGCTTGTGTGCCTGCAGCTGTGATATCTATGGCTGTTTTAAGATTTTTTCGTAGATCTAATATTCTAGAAAATAACATGGTACAAACCATTGCTTCTGCAGGAGAAGTGATTACAGCTGGTGTTATATTTACCTTACCTGCGCTCCTTTTAATGGGATTTTGGGATCGTTTTCCTTTCTTGGAGACGATGTGTATAGCGATCATCGGCGGGGTCATGGGCGTTTTATTTTCTGTCCCGTTACGTAGAGCTCGTATTGTCGAACATCCTCTTCCTTACCCAGAAGGCGTTGCAACAGCAGAAGTATTAAAGGCTGGTGAATCTGGAGCGTCGGGGGCAAAAGACCTTATTTTTGCGGGGCTTTTTGCCGCGGTTATTAAATTTTTACAAAGTGGGTTTCAAGTTTTAAGTGAGAGTGCAAGCTATTTTACTAAAGCTGGATCTACGATTTTTGGCTTTGGAACAG
>CAYUAL010000147.1:0-3480 GCA_964442815.1 uncultured Alphaproteobacteria bacterium
CATACACATTCAGGGGATGGGGAGTCGATTCCTCCGTATAAGGAATTGAAGAAGTGCCATCAAAGACATAATCTGTAGAAAAGTGCATAAGAGGAAGACTAAACTCCTTACAAAATAAGGATAAATTCTGTGTACCTCTTACATTAACATCATAAGCTGGGACTTGATCTGCTTCAACTTTGTTTACATCTGTATAGGCTGCGCAGTTTATAACTAAGTCAAAGGTATTATCCTGTACTGTCTTATAAAGCGAATCTAATTTTATAATGTCTACTTCTTGTCTAAGTGGAGCTACAATATGATGATTTTCTTTTAATTTTTCAATCAAAGCATGTCCTAGCTGTCCCGTTTTGCCTATAAGAAGAATTTTCATTTTATTTTTTTAAAAGTCCCTTATGTTAATCTCTATATATTTATATACATAGCTGCTTTTTAAAAAAGTATAAGAGCTTAAATAGTCTACACTATAAAATTTTCAAGAAAGCAAAAATGATGTCAACTTCAAGATATTCCAAGAAAATATTTAGGTCTTAAATATATCCTTGACTTGTTATATTATATTTTAAAAAATATTGCTTATTTATATTGTATATTTTAATATTAAATTAATATTTATTGTTATTTAATTTATATTAAAGATATTATTATGAAAATACACTCTATTAATTCAAATACATCGCAACACGACGAATACTGGGAAAATCTAGAACAAGAAGTCTGGAAACTATTTAGCCCAGCAGCACCTATTAACACAACAGACTTATTCGCCGGTCGTAGAGAGCAAATAAAACGCTTTTTACGCGCTCTTAATGAACAAGGTAGACACGTTATTCTATATGGAGAACGGGGTGTTGGAAAAACGTCTCTTGTAAATATTGTCCGCTTTCTTATTGAGAGTGAAAAATCTCCTTTTGTTAGCGTCCGTAAACAAGCCTCCCCTGAGGATAATTTTACTTCTCTCTGGCGCAAAGTTTTTCGTAACTTTCGTTATACTAAAAAAGAAGAGATTGGGTACGGAAAAGAAGATACGAATATAACAACAATCGCTGATTACTATAGAGAGGAAATTACATCTGATGATGTTGCCCGAGAATTAGAGGGGATTTCGCATACATCAGAAGCTACTGTAATTGTTATTTTTGATGAGTTTGACAAGATCTATAACTTAGATACAAAAAAATTAATGTCCCACACTATAAAATTGCTTTCAGATAGCGGCGTAAACTCCACTATCGTTCTAGTAGGTGTCGCAGAAGACATTAATACTCTTGTCGAAGAACATGAATCCGTTAAGAGAAATATTGAAGAGATAAAGATGCCTCGCATGTCTCAAGAAGAACTAGATGAGATCCTAAAAGAAAGGCTTCCTAAGCTTAATATAACAGTTGATGAGAAGGCTCGTAAAAAAATTATAAACCTTTCTGGAGGCCTTCCTGAATATGTTCATGCCTTAGGAAGAAATGCGGCTATCAACGCCATTAGCAATAAACGACTCAATATAAATACTGAAGACGTAGATAGCGCTATAAAGACTTTTCTTTTACAATCAGACCAATCCTCTAATAGCGCTTTCAAAAAGGCTACCCATAGTAATCAGAAACATTCTCTTTATAGTGATGTATTGCTTGCTTGCGCTTTAGCAAAGCCTACTAATGATGGAAAATTCACAGCGAGTGCCGTTATTGAACCCTTAAATAGAGTTCTAAAGCGCAAAATAAGTATTTCTAATTTCCAATCCCATCTTGTTGCTTTTTGTAGCAAAGAACGTGGCAACATCTTGGAAAGATACGGAACCTCCCGCGCTTTCAAATATCGTTTTCGAGAACCAAAAATGCAACAATATGTAATTATGAAAGGCCTTTTATCTGGAAAGATTGATGATAATACGCCAGGGCTTTCTCATTTTTCTTAAACAAAGAGGCTAAAGAGTCGCAGTAATTAAGATTTTTTGTGCTCTCCAAAGAAGATATTTTACAAATAACCCTTTCTTCCTTTACAATACCTTTATCTCTTAGGAGATGAGTTAATAATTTTTATTGTTTTTAAGGAGCACGTAACAAGACAACATGACGCAAACACCTAATTTTGAAAAAAGGCCTTCTTCTGGGCATTCTTTATCTTCTCATTCCCAAAATTCTTCTCATCGTTCTTCTCCACCTTCTTCCGATTCCCGTTCCAGAGACCCCCGTGCTTTGCCAGCTCAAGACGGTCCTCGCATTAATGAAGCTATACGAGCTCTACAAGTTCGTCTCATTAATGAAGAAGGTGATATGCTAGGGGTTCTCAGCCGTAAAGAGGCTTTAGATACAGCGGTTGAAGCAGGTCTTGATTTAGTAGAAGTTGCCCCTGATAGTACTCCTCCTGTTTGTAAGTTAATGGATTATGGCAAATACAAATACCAAGAACAAAAGAAACAAGCTGCTGCTCGCAAGAAGCAAAAGGTTATTGAAATAAAAGAAATAAAGCTTCGTCCTGTTATTGATCACAATGATTATCAAGTTAAACTAAAAGCAATGAAACGATTCATTGAAGAAGGGAACAAAGTTAAAGTTACTATGCGCTTTAAAGGACGAGAGATTAGCCACCAAGAGTTAGGCTTTCAAGTTCTTGAAAGAGTTCGTACAGATATGGACACCTTAGTAAAAGTTGAACAAGAGCCAAAATTAGAAGGTAAGCAGCTTATTATGATGCTTTCTCCTGCAAAAGCTTAGTTTTTCGTTATTGCTATGAGCTTACTTACTTCTGTAAAAATTGGGACTCGAGGGAGTCCCATGGCTTTAGCGCAAGCAGAAGAAGTTCGCCAACAACTAGAAGCCCACCATCCTTCTTTAAAGGGAAAAATAGAACTTGTTACCTTTATAACAAGTGGAGATAGATTCTTAGGAGGCCCTTTAAGAGAAAACGGCGGAAAAGGCTTGTTTACAAAAGAGATAGAAGAAGCTCTTTTAGAAAAAAAGATTGATTGTGCCGTGCATTCTTTAAAAGACATGCCGGTTCTTTCTCCAAAGGGTCTTATTTTACCTTGCATCCTAAAAAGAACGGAAGTGCGAGATGCTTTTGTATCTCATAAGGCTTCTTCCCTTCATACCTTAGAAGAAGGAGCTATTATTGGAACGGCATCCTT
The DNA here is from genome assembly GCA_964442815.1 of uncultured Alphaproteobacteria bacterium. Lineage (GTDB taxonomy): Bacteria > Pseudomonadota > Alphaproteobacteria > 16-39-46 > 16-39-46 > CAYUAL01. The sequence goes on from CAYUAL010000147.1 coordinate 3,125, forward strand.
GCGACGAGCAGCTTTTGTAAAAAATAAACGGCCAGATTGTATTTGTGTTCCTGTACGAGGTAATGTTGGGACACGGATAAAGAAGCTTAAATCTCCTCATGAAGAAACTAATGCAGATAAAGTAGATGCTCTTATTCTCTCTTATGCAGGATTAGAACGGATTAATTCTGCCCATTTAGCTACCGAAATTTTTGATCCCTTAGACTTTATTCCCGCTCCTGGTCAGGGGGCTATTGTTGTTCAAACGAGAGAAAACTATCAAAAGATGATAGATGCTTTAAAGCCTCTAAATCATAGCGAGACCTATCAGTGCATTCAAGCTGAAAGGGCTTTTTTAAGAATTGAAGAAGGCTCTT